>CAXYUU010000173.1:0-7392 GCA_964292015.1 uncultured Acetobacteroides sp. | reverse complement strand
GAATCCTTGGGCAAAAAAGGTTGGATTATCGCCTGTTTTTGCCGATGGTTGGGGGTCGGATGCCGATGGTTGACCCAAAAAGGTCGAAGCTTCGGGCAAAACGGGGAACCCTTGGGCAAAAAAGGTTGGATTACCGCCTGTTTTTGTAGATGCTTGAGGATAGGATACCGATGGTTGGTCCCCAAAAGTCGGTGCTTCGGCTCAGAGGCATCAGCTACCATAAATCGAAAGCTCCACTTGACATTAGGCAAGTGGAGCTTTCGCTATAGATAGGAGTAGGGGTCATGCTATTTCCCCGATTCCTTTTTGGGAGCATTCTCTTTAGCGGTACGGGCAAATAGGGGGCTAAGCCTTTCGAATATAGCCTTAGCCTTGGGGTCGTTTTGCGCAGCAAAGCGCTTAATGGAGTTGTAGTAGTCCATACAGCCCAAGAAGGTTTCGCTGCCAGCAAGGGTTAGCGTATCGTTTACCAGCATATCCAGGTTGGCAATCATGGTGGCTACGGGCATAAGCTCGTTTACCACCTTAAAATCCTTATTCACCTCGTCGAGCTTAAACATGGCAGGCGCATATTCGGGTGCAATATTCATCTCGTTGGTTATGGTGCTAACCTTTCCGGTATTCCTGTTACCCATCTTGGGCATCTCGCCCCGTTCTTCGGGGTTAAGCTCTACGCAGAATGGCTTCAGCAGCGAGTAGTTTTCCAGTAGGTTGGCCTTCACCTTGTCGAGCACCTCCTTGGGGATAACTTGTGAGTATTCGTTCTTCATTAGTTTAGCTGTTATTTTGAGTGTAACTAGTAAATTACCCCTGCTAAAATAGTGTAAATGGTAATTAATGCTAATTACCGTGTGCGATTTTAACAAAAAAATTAATGGTTATCCTTTTTAAGAGGGGGGCGTCAAGCAGGGATGCCTTTGGAGTTCGCCACCATACTGCTGCCCGCATCCCCACATTAGGGGATGTGGCGTGGCTCTTTTCCCCAATAAATGGGGTTTACGGGTATGACGGCAGCGGATACCTTTGCCCTCCCATTTGGGAACTCTGCTACAGGAGTGCTTGTAACAGGTCGCTTTAAATCTTAAAAATAGTACACAATGAAAAAAATTATCCTGCTGCTGCTTTGCGTTACCTTAAGCAGCAACCTACTGAAGGCCGAAAAAAACAACAAAATTCCAACCGTGACAGCAAAACAATTCTATGCTAATCCGACCCAATACGAAGGGCAAATTATTTCTCTTACAGGAGTTGCCTCGCACCTCTGTCAATCGCTAAAGAAGCTATTCCTTGCGGCAGAAGATGGCAATGGCCTTGTACGAGTCAATATTGAAGGGGATAAGAAGTTCGAAAAATCGCTCATCGGAAAGGATATAACCGTTGTTGGAACGGTTTACTCGGTTGATCTGAACAGGGTAAAGGGCTGCCATGGAGGCAAGCCTTGCGAAGACGATAGGAAGGCGTCAACCGATGGGAAGATCGTTTACTATGTCGTTTGCCAATCGTATTTCGCCGACTAGAATGGAATAGGTGAACAAGAAGAAGCGCCATTTGTCGATTTGCAAGGCGCTTCTTTTGTAATAATAAGCGTAGCGGCCATGATGCCGAGGGCGTATACTTTCTTTCTGACTAAAACCAATGGAGCAAACACCCATCAAGGGGTTGCATAAAACCGAATAAACAATATGCTTACAAGTGGTATAAAAAGGATTAAGCTTCTTTTCGTAGCCCTGCTATTCGTAGGGGGAGCAAAGGCCGACGAGGGGATGTGGCCAGTAGAGGCTATTCCTTCATCGATTATTAAACAGCTACAGGCCGATGGGGCCGGAGCGCTACTAAACGGTCGCTTGCTGAAGAAGCAACGAGCTGTGGTCGTATTTGGAAAAGGGTGTACCGGTTCCTTCATCTCGCAGAAGGGACTACTGCTTACCAACCATCACTGCGCCTCCGACTACCTCAAGCGGCTATCCACGGATGCTAACAACCTGCTCCGCGATGGCTTTACCGCGCTCAACCAGCAGCAGGAGCTACCTGTACCGGGCTTAACCATCAGCATT
The DNA here is from genome assembly GCA_964292015.1 of uncultured Acetobacteroides sp. Classification (GTDB taxonomy): domain Bacteria; phylum Bacteroidota; class Bacteroidia; order Bacteroidales; family ZOR0009; genus Acetobacteroides. Next base: position 5,338 of record CAXYUU010000173.1, on the reverse strand, counting down.
TTGGAGCACGTAAAGGACGTTACCCACGAGGCCGACTCGCTCCGAATGCTGCTTAGCAATAAGAGCTCAATGTTCGTAAATCGTCGAATGGTGTACGTGTTCGAGAAAAAATACTTTCACAAAATGGGCTACGAGTGCAGTGTCAACACCGAGGCAACAACCGGAAAAACTAAGCTCTACGCCTACCGTGTGTTTAACGATGTTCGTCTTGTTGCTGCTCCTCCCATGAGTACGGGGCGCCTAGGCGGCAATTCCGACAACTTTGAGTGGGAACGCTACCAGCTTGACTTTTCTATTTTCAGGGTATATGCCGATGGCAATGGGGGAAGCGTAGCTTACCACCCAACCAATAAGGCCTACCAACCCGAGAGCTGGCTGACCATCTCGCAGCGAGCAGTAAGGAAGGGGATGCCGCTCTACACTATAGGATATCCTGGTTCGACCAGCCGATTCCTCACCTCTGAGCAGGTAAAGACATCGGTGGCCGTTGTCGATTCCATTACAGCGGCTGTGCGCAATGGCCGCCTGAGCAAATACTCAACTGCTATGTCTTTGAGTACTGATAAGGATCGGGAGATTCATGAAGAGCTATTTTCGTACGCCAACATCGCCAAGCTGTCCGAAGGCCGCTTTAGAGGCTACCAGCAGGCAAGCCACTACCAGGTAATGAGGGACGAAGAGGCAATGCTAGCAAACGATGAAAAGCAGCTGGTTGAGCAGGTAAACCGCTACACCGTAGCCTTACGTCCGTTGGTAAGCACCCACACCACGCTGGTTGAGGCAATGTTTCGGGGAACCTCCATTCTAATTCCCGGCATGCGCGCCGGATTGATCGCTCGTTCGTGGAAGGATACTGCCGCACGTGCTAAAGCAATAGGCGATATGGTAAGCTGGTACGACGAATATGTTAGACAGAACGATTTTCTCAAAGAGCGAGAGCTCTTTGGGCTGCAGCTTCGAAATCTCCGCCACACGCCGCTGCTCTTAAACGCTCCCCTGCTTTACAAAATTGCATCACTTGATGACCATTTGCTTAAGAAATATGCCGATTCGGTTTTTTGCACCAGCATCTTTACCTCAAAGGATAGGCTGCTCGTGTTTGCAAAGACTGGAACCAAAGAGCAGCTCACCAACGACCCGATTTATGCGATGGCTTCGGAAACTTACGACTTTGCTGTAGGACTGAAGAAGGATTCTGAGGTGTGGCAGGACAGCATACGTGCTGTTAAGAAGCTGCTATGGCAGCAGCGCAGGCTTGCCGGGGTGCAGCATTCGCCCGATGCCAACTTCACCATGCGTTTAAGTGTAGGTGCAGCGCAAGATGCTCCATGCTATAGTGGAAAAGATAAACCTATGGCTACCATCTTTGCTGATTTACTACGAATTGACGGAACAAAGTCGGACTACAACGTAGATAAGGCGTTGTTAAATGCAGTAAAGAGGGATAGAAAGTTAGCTGAGCAAACGCTCTGCTTTACCTCTACCAACGATATTACAGGGGGGAACTCGGGAAGCCCAGTACTCGATAAGGATGGTAACATCATAGGGCTGGCATTCGATGGAAACTACGAATCTCTTTTGGGAGATATACGTTATATGAAGCATTACAATAGGTGCGTTAGCTTAAGCACTCGTGCTGTGGTGGCGTATCTAAAAGCAGTAGCACCTACTGCTGAAATTAGTAGGGGGGTAATGTAATATCTCGGTTATACTTAGTAAAAGGAATAGGGTTGGTTCTTAAAAAAGAATCAGCCCTTGCTATGTCGTATATTTGAGCGAGTAAGTTGAGCCGTATAAGGTATACTTGTAAGAAAGGATTAAAAGGTCTTACTACAATTATACTGGACTATAGAAGATAAACGTCATTTTTTTACTGTAAAAGCACAACGAAAAGAACCTACGGGTTAAAAGTAAGGAAAAACGGAACTTAGACACGGCGATAATCATCAATTTTACAGGTAAAGCAATCGCCTACTTTAAACATCTTTGTAAATAGCAAAAGAACAAATGCATTACTTGACTTTTGAAAAAAGACCTGACTTTTTTATGGCGGAATTGCTTTTGAACAAAAGATGAGCATTTTTTGATAAGGAATAAATTTTAATTGGTTGAACTTCTGGCGCGTAGTAAAGTAGGTAGTGCGATACTGTTTTACTAAAAATGCTAGCAGCATTTAAGTAAGGATGCGTTTTTAGGAGTTCCTAAATCTTGGCCTGCACTACCTTTATACTTTTCAGATGAATTATACTCAACCCCAATTTTATCGAGAAGTGGTTCTACGGCTACCTGATGGAGTTGTAGTCCTAAATCCCAAGGGTCGAAGCCAAGCACTAGGCCGGCCAACTCCTCATGGCTTAAAACGGGGATTCCATACCTGTTGGCCCCGTATATTTTGCCCTCCATCTCGGATATTACATACTGCCATCGATCGAGGAAAAATGTGCATCCGGGACAGTTGGCAATGATGAGGTCGGGATGGTAAGGCTCCAAGGAGTCGAACTTGAGCTTAGAGTTGCTTACCGAGTAGCCTCGGTTGGATTTAAGAAGATACTGCCTAAAACCAAAACCGCAGCAGTGACGACGTTCGGGATAGTCGACCTGTGCACCACCCCACTCATCGACCAGCCCAGCTAAAACATAGGGAAATTCAGCTCCCCCAACTCCTTTTTCCGGGAAAATTTTGGCGTAATGGCAGCCAACGTGGTCGACCACCTTTAGGGGTGCCCCTGTTTTGCTATTTGCCAACCGATATTTTGCCTTGGCAGCAATTTCCTTTCGAAACTTGTAGATTAGATCGCTTGAATGGACTAAATTCTTGGGGATTTCGAAGGTTTTACCCGTTGCTCGAAGTAGGGCTTCCCTTGTTTCTACCTCTTTTTCGGGGAAGTGCTTCCAGGTTTCGAGGACCTCGGAGTAAATGCCAAAAGAGGTAACGCAGGAGCATACGAAGTTTTCATACCCAGTATCGGTCATTAGGGCAAACTGACGTGCCACAACGGTCATTATTGTTTCGAAAGGGATGATACCCGAATGGTAGGCAATACCTGTGCAGGTAGTTTGACGGGCATCATCGTAAATATCCTTACCAAGTACCTCTCTGATAATTTTCAGGAAAACATCCTCTGCTGCTGGGAAGAAGTTTTGTCGAATGCAGCTACGGGCAAAGTAGTACCTGTCGTCAGCAATATCTTTTTGGGCTTCGAACCAGGCCCCTTTTCTACTAAATTCCATTGTTTCGTTTGCTTTTTTTCTAACTAGGACTCTATACCTTTACGAGGCTCAACTCCCTTGCTGTAGTAGTGCTTAATTTCGCGGATTTCGCTAACCAAATCGGCTATGCTTATGATTTCGTTGGGGGCATATCGACCTGTTACAATAATTTCGGTTTTCTCGGGTTTCGAAGTGAGGATTTTTACCACATCGGATATGGGAAATATGTTGTAGTAAAGAGCAATGCATACCTCGTCTAATACGATCATGTCATATTTTCCTGCAGCAATAATTTCCGCAACCTCAGCTAACCCCTTGCGAGCAGCTTGAATATCGGCAGGAGTTGGTTGGTTGTAGATAAAGCAATCGAGCCCGTACTGCTTTACCTTAATTGCCGGAATGTACTTGTGAACCGCATCGATTTCGGAGTAGGGTTTTCCTTTTATGAACTGGGCTATAAATACCTTTTTTCCTGCGCCTACTGCACGAAGCGCCAAGCCAAAGGCGGCTGTTGTTTTGCCCTTACCATCGCCGGTATAAACTTGTATGTAACCTTTCATTAGGGTAGATTTTAGACGTTAGACAATAGATATTAGACGTTAGATGTTAGATGTTAGACCAAAGTCACCAAGGCACAGGAATCTTAGCTATTATCATCCTCGTTGCCATTGTACTGATAGCAGAAGTAGGCATCGTTGCCCTGACTAAACTCTAAGCCCAGCTTATCGGCCATAAGTGCAGAGTAGGATTCAATTTTCTCAAAACGTTGGGTTGCTCCCGTTTCATCAAATATGCGCTGTAGGTCGTTTAGCGACTCTTGGGAGGTTTGACGAAGCGTTCCACTCTGCTGCTTTTGGTAGCTGGTGCCAAGCCTTTCCAAAACCTGCTGTCGGTTTACCTGAAGCCAATCCCAAATTGGCCCCTGTTCGGGGTACATCTCGGTGTTTACCTCGTCGATGTAAACGCAGTATCCGTACTTGAGGATATGGTCGCCAACGGTGCGCTTAATGGCCAGCTGCTTTTGGCCCTGCTCGCTTTCGATAAACAAGCCCGATTCGATGGATAGCGCTCGCAACGCTTGGATTATGTACCCAGGGGTATTCCCCCTTGGGCATCGTGTTTTACAGGAGAGGCATTCGCCACAATACCATATTGTATTGCTTGTAAGCAGCTCTCGGATATCCCCCTCGCTTGCGCATTGAACCGTATCGACAATGTTACGTGGGTCGTAGTCGTTAAATGCTGCAGCAGGACAAATGGCAGTGCAGGTGCCGCAGTTGATGCAGGCATTCAGCCCCACTATGTAGCGGATATCCATTTGGAGTTGTTCTAACAGGCTTGACATTTTTTTTTGTTTTTTAAAGCAGAATAGCCTTTTAATGGGCTATGCTGCTTTATATCTTAAATTTTAAAACGCATAAGTAAAGGGTACTTTTACTGATAAAGCAAAGTTTCTACCCGGATTAAACAAATTGACCTCTTTTAAAGTCGATAAATGGTCGATGTATTTTTCGTCGAAAATATTATTAACAGATAAACCAATATTCAGATTCTGATTGCTGATTTTAATTTCAGTATTAATACCGGCATTTACAAGCGTATAACCATCGGTTTCAGTTTCGTAAGTCGATGGTTTAACTTGTTTTAATGCTGTTAAAGCGGACAACCAAATATTGGGATGTTTCAGAAAAGCCAGCGTTTCCTTTTCAGCTCTTATCTCGTACAGAAATTTCTGAGCTGGGATAAACGGCAGGTAATTGCCATTTTCTTGTTTCCCGGTCACCATCGAATAATTTCCTTGTACATGCAGCCAAGGAATCGATTTTGGGTGAAAGTGGACACCTGCTTCGCCTCCATAAAGCTTCGAGTTGGTTTGCTTGAAACGATATATTTCCATGCCGGAAGATGTTGTTTCGGCAGTAGGCGAAATAAAAATATAGTTGTCAATATGATTATAAAACCCTGCTAAATCGAACGACAAGTATTCGCCATGGTAATGCAGGCTGGCATCCGACTCATAAGCATTTTCGGGAATCAGGTTTTCATTCCCAATTTCATAACGGGGGCCATGGACTCCATTCGAAGTTAATTCCTGCAAATTGGGTACACGATAAGCTTTGGTCAGGGT
>CAXYUU010000172.1:0-7435 GCA_964292015.1 uncultured Acetobacteroides sp. | reverse complement strand
ATCCCGGTTGGTTTTTAGATGGTAAAGTGTTCGATTCGTCAAAAAACCAGGGCAAGCCAATCACCTTTCCTCTAAATAGGGTTATTCCGGGTTGGACCGAAGGGGTTCAACTTGTAGGAAAAGGTGGCACCATCATGCTATTTATCCCAGCTAATCTGGCATACGGCGAAGCAGGTGCGGGGAACTCCATTCCGGGAAACTCCACCCTAATTTTCGAGATCGAGCTCATCGATGTAAAGGTGAGTGCAACGCCCGCTGTACTGAAACCAGCAGGGCCTGCAGCAAAGATAGTATCCGGCAAGGCGAAGAAGGCACCCTCAAAAACAGGGAAGAAGTAGCCATTTCAGATAAAAGAGGGGCTGTCTTCAAAATTATCAACGAAGACAGCCCTTTTTATATCCTCCAATTTCAACATTATGTTTACCTTTGTATCCTATAACAAAAAATACGTTTAACGATGAGAACAGCAGCAATTCATACCGATAAAGGGGTGATGACGGTTCACTTTTTCGAAGAAGATGCTCCGAATACCGTTGAAAACTTCTGCAAGCTTGCGAAGTCGGGTTTTTACGATGGACTAAACTTTCACCGTGTTATTCCTAACTTTGTAATTCAAGGCGGATGTCCTAACGGTACAGGTGCAGGTGGCCCAGGTTACAGCATTAAGTGCGAAACCAGCGGAAACAATCAGTATCACGACAAGGGCGTGCTATCTATGGCTCATGCCGGAAAAGATACTGGTGGCTCGCAGTTCTTTATCTGTCACAACCGTCAAGGAACCCAACATCTCGATCGCCGTCATACGGTATTCGGTAAGGTGGTTGACGGTTTGGAGATAATCGACCTGATTCGTCAGGGCGATAAGATAAACAAAATAGAAATTATTGAAGCGTAAAAGATAATGAGCTTAGAAGTATCAGGAAGGCTACTAAAGGTTTTACCACAACAACGCGGTGCTGGAAAGAACGGCGAATGGGTAAAGCAAGATTTTATTGTTGAAACAACCGAACAGTACCCTAAAAAGGTGTGCTTTTCTGCTTGGGGCGATAAGGTTAACGACCTAAGTAAGGTAAACGTTGGCGATGCGCTAACCGTTAGCTTTAACGTTGAATCGCGCGAATACAACGAACGTTGGTATACCGATTTACGTTCTTGGAGAATCGTTCTTGGATCTCAAGGTGGTGGCCCCGAAAACGTGCCTCCATTCCCTGGTGAGATTCCTCCTCCAGTCGATTCGATGGAAGGCAACGAAGATTTACCTTTTTAACTTACCGTATAAACCCTCTGCAATAGCAGAGGGTTTTGTTTTTTTACCAAGCTTAGGTCAAATACATAAGCTGTAGAGTTAAACATATCGCCACTACTCCTGTTCTACCGAATAAATAATTTGAGAAAGATGAGGAGTCTGCCTATCCTATTTTTAATGCTCATCGCGCTACCGGTACTTGGTCAAAATGGCGCTATTGTAAAAGGTCGCATATATAATGTGAAAAATGGTGCGTCAATTCCTTTTGCTGCTGTTGGAGTGTGGACATCTGCAGCTGGAGCTACAGCCGACGAGAACGGATTCTATGAACTACGGGGGTTGAAACCGGGGTATATTCAGCTAAAGGTTTCGTCGTTGGGCTTTAAGAGCGTACTTACCGGTGAGGTGTTGGCTACCAATGTAAAAAGTGTGGTTTTAGATATTGCCCTCGAAGAATCGGCGGTAAAAATTGGGGAGGTAACCGTCAAGGCTAGCTCTTTTCGAAAAAATATTGAGAGTCCGCTCAGCTTATCACGAATTGGAATTGAGGATATTGAGAAGAATCCGGGAGGTAATCGCGATATTTCAAGGGTGATCCAGTCTTTTCCTGGGGTGTCGTCGTCATCTTCTTTTCGCAACGATTTGGTTGTTCGTGGAGGCGGGCCAAGCGAAAATAAGTTCTATCTCGATGGGGTAGAGGTACCAACAATTAACCATTTTTCTACACAAGGAGCATCGGGCGGCCCTGTTGGGGTTATTAACGTCGACTTTATACGCGAGGTAAACTTTTATGCCGGTGCGTTTCCCGCATCCAAAGCGAATGCGCTTAGCTCTGTTCTCGATTTCAGAATGATTGATGGGAATAGCGATAAGCTGAAGTATCGGGCAACGGTAGGCGCCTCCGACCTAGGTGTTACGCTCGATGGCCCACTGTCGTCCAATACTACGTTTATTGCATCTGTACGTCGCAGCTACCTGCAGCTTCTCTTTAAAATGCTCAAGCTACCCTTTTTACCTACATACAACGATGCCCAGTTTAAAGTACGAACAAAAATAGATCAGAAGCATGAGCTTACGTTTGTAGGCTTGGGAGCGTATGATGTTAATCGGTTAAATACGGGAATTAAAAACCCAACCGAATCGCAGCGGTTTATACTGAACCAGCTGCCCGAAAACAGGCAGTGGAGCTATACCGTTGGAGCCATCTTTAAGCATTACCGCGAAAAGGGGGTTGATACCTGGGTGTTAAGTCGCTCGCAATTCTACAATAAGGCCTTTAAGTACATGGGGAACGATGAGAGTCAGCCTAAAATGCTCGACTATTCATCTACAGAAGTGGAGAATAAGGTAAGGTTTGAGCATACCAACATCATAAAAGGGTTTAATGTTGGCTGGGGAGTAAATATGGGGTTCGATGAGTATAGCAACCATACGTATCAGCTAGGATTTAGAGCTAACCAGCCATCGGTTACCAGCTACGACAGCTACTTCAACATGGTAAGCTACGGCGCTTACAGTAATGTCTCCAAAAATTTGCTTAACGACAGGTTATCGTTAGCCCTTGGTGCTCGAATTGATGCCAATTCCTACTCGTCGAGTATGAGCAATCCGCTTACGCAAATTTCACCAAGATTTTCCGCTGCCTACAACATCTATAAAAACCTTTTTTTCAACTTTAATATTGGTCGATACTTCCAAACACCTCCGCTTACCGCTTTAGGTTTTGCCAATAATCAGGGAGTTTTGGTGAATAAGGATAACGGTATAAAGTATATTCAATCGGACCATATTGTTGCCGGTTTTGAGCTGCGCCCTAACGAAACCGATAGGGTGACCATCGAAGGATTTTACAAAAGATATAGAAACTACCTTCTGTCGGCAGTCGATTCTATTTCAATAGCAAGTAAAGGTGGCGATTATGGCGTATTTGGTAACGAGGAGCTGCTATCTAGGGCTGTAGGCAAAGCGTATGGGGTAGAGCTGATGTTTCGCTCTAAAGATTTCTACGGGTTTAATTTGGTAAGTGCCTATACGTTGTACTGGAGCAAAACAAAGAGCTACAACAGCAGTATTACGCTAAACAGCTGGATCCCCACGTCGTGGGATAGCCGCCATATTTTTACCTTTTCCGGTACCCGCGAGTTTAGGCATAACTGGGAGGTGGGGGTAAAGTGGCGCCTGCTTGGTGGCTCGCCATATACGCCATACGACTTAAATAAGTCGAGCATTAAAGAGGCGTACAATGCAGTAGGAGGGCTATATCTCGATTATAGCCGTTTCAACCAAAACAGGCTAGGTTCGTACAACCAGCTAGATTTGAGGGTGGATAAGACCTACTACTATACAAAATGGTCGCTAAACTTTTACCTCGACATGCAGAATGTGCTCGGGGCAAAAGCCAAACAGCAGGATGCTTACGTAACCGCAATTGGCACCAATGGAAAGCCGCTTACCGACCCCGCCAATCCGAGTAGATACATCTTACAAAAAGTTAAAGGAGGTGGATCGGGAACAATTATACCAACTATTGGTGTAATTTTAGACTTCTAAATGGAGTAGCAATGCGTATCGTTATCCTAGGGGGCTCTGGTTTTATTGGATCTTATCTTTCTCGATTACTTGTAGCTGAAGGCTATGATGTGGTGGTGGTTTCGCGAAGTGGTAGCGCTCGCGCCAATGCTAACCACTCTAGCAAAATCACCTATTTTCAGTGGGATGGTATTTCTTCCGAAGCTCTGGTTGCTGTAGTCGAAAAAGCATATGCGGTGGTAAACCTGATTGGCGAAGGTGTTGCAGATCGGCGTTGGACCAAGGAGCGTAAGTCCGAAATTCTGGCATCTCGTGTTTACTCGGCAGCTGCCCTCCGTGATGCTGTCAGTAGGGCAAAGGTTAAGCCCGAAGTGGTGGTTCAAGGTTCAGCCGTTGGCATTTACGGATACACGTACAGGCGTAGAGATGAAATAGAGGTAAACGAGTATACCGAAATGGGTGATGGCTTTTTAGCTGAAGTATGTAAGCTATGGGAGGATGCCATTATGCCTGTGGAAACGATTGTCCCCCGATTGGTGGTGGTTCGTACAGGCATTGTGCTCGCTTACGGAGGTGGGTTTCTTCAAAAGCTAATTCCCCTCTTTATGGATGGGCTTGGCGGAAAGGTTGGTAGGGGCATGCACCCATTTCCCTGGATCCATATTGATGATGAGGTTGGGGCAATCGCTCACCTTATTAGGGATACGAATGCAAAAGGGGTGTACAACCTGGTTGCTCCCGAACAGTGCATTTACTCCGATTTTGTTGAGATATTAGGTAGAGTTATGCATCGGCCTACATTTATGGCAATGCCTGCTTGGCTTTTGAAGCTTATATTTGGCCGCGAAATGACGGAAGAGGTGTTGTTGGGAGGAAAAATAATCGTACCCCAACGGCTTGCTGATGTAGGGTACCATTTCAAGCATCCTTTACTACAAGCCGCTGTGGAAGCAGTATTTCAGAAAGAGCGATAGCTCTTTTTTTATAGCTACATCTGGCGTTTAAGCTGGAAATTGTAATGAAAATGGCAAGGAAAATAAAAAAATCAAAGCAAAATAGTTGATATCTATAAAAAAATAGTAATTTTTGCATTCAAAAAGCAAACGTAATTTACAATGATAAACGAACAGCTAATAAACCCCAAGAGCATTGTTGTAATTGGTGGAAGCGACGATATTCAGAAGCCCGGTGGGAAAGTTCTGAAAAATCTTATTGATGGTAGTTTTACTGGAGAACTATTCGTTGTGAATCCCAAAGCAGAAAATGTGCAGGGGGTAAAAACATTTAAGGGAGTAGAGATACTTCCCCAGGTAGATTTGGCAATTCTAGCTATTGCCGCAAAGTTTTGTCCAGCAACAGTTCGCGAGCTGGCCGAAAATAAGGGAACAAAGGCATTTATCATTCTCTCTGCAGGTTTTCACGAAGAAAATGAGGAGGGTGCCCGCCTCGAACAGGAAATTGTTGACATCATAAACACGCATAACGGCTGCTTAATCGGTCCAAATTGTGTTGGGGTAATGAATGCTAACCACCAAGGGGTTTTTACCACCCCAATTCCAAAGTTCGACCCTATGGGCGTCGATTTTGTATCGGGTTCGGGTGCAACAGCCGTATTTATTATGGAGTCGGGCATTCCAAACGGGTTAACCTTCTCGAGCGTTTACTCGGTGGGCAATAGCGCCCAGATGGGTGTCGAGGATGTTATCAAGTACCTCGATGAAACCTACGTTGAAGGCCAGAGCTCGAAGGTTAAGCTCATCTATATCGAAAGTATCAACAAGCCCGATATGCTGCTTAAGCACGCCTCGTCTCTTATTTCTAAAGGATGTAAGATTGCCGCGATTAAATCAGGATCGTCGGAGGCTGGAAGCCGTGCGGCTTCGTCGCATACCGGTGCCTTGGCTAGTCCCGATGTGGCGGTTGATGCGCTATTCCGTAAAGCTGGCATCGTTCGATGCAGCGGTAGGGAAGAACTTGCAACCATTGCCTCTGTATTTATGCATCCCGAGCTTAAGGGAAAAAATATTGCCGTTATAACCCATGCTGGTGGCCCAGCGGTAATGCTTACCGATGTGCTCTCGAACAACGGGCTTAACGTGCCTCATATTACCAGCCCTAAGGCTGGCGCGCTTCTCGATAAGCTCTTTGCTGGTTCGTCGGTTGCTAACCCCATCGACTTTTTGGCAACCGGTACCGCCCAGCATCTTGCCGATATTATTGATGCCTGCGATAACGACTTCGATGAGATCGATGCTATGGCAGTTATCTTTGGTAGCCCCGGACTTGCTCCTGTTTACGATGCGTATGCCGTGCTCGACCAAAAGATGAAGGAATGCAAGAAACCTATCTACCCCATCCTTCCAAGTGTTATCAACGTAAAGGACGAAATAGCCGATTTCCTAACCAAGGGGCGCATTAACTTCCCCGACGAGGTGGTGTTTGGTGCCGCTCTTGCCAAGGTGTACAATACCCCAAAACCAGCAACCCGTGTAGAATCGGATACGTTTGCGGTTGATACCGATAAGATACGTAAGGTTATTGATGAGGCCGACAACGGTTACCTATCGCCCGAAAAGGTGCAGGAGCTGCTCGATGCTGCGGGAATACCTCGTGCCAAAGAGATGGTTGTCGACACCACCGAGGCCTGTGTGGCTGCCCTTGCCGAGATAGGCTATCCCGTGGTGATGAAGGTGGTTGGCCCAGTTCATAAGTCGGATGTGGGCGGCGTTGTACTCAACGTTACCAACCAGGAAACCGCCATTAAGGAGTTTGTGCGCATGATGAAGATTGCGGATACCACCGCCATTCTGCTTCAGCCGATGCTTACCGGCACCCAGCTATTTGTGGGCGCAAAGCAGGAGGGCGACTTTGGTCACCTGATCTTCTGCGGTCTTGGTGGTATCTTTATCGAGGTGCTTAAGGATGTTACCGCTGGGCTAGCTCCAATAGGTAAGGCCGAATCGCTCGATATGATCCATCGACTTAAATCCTACAAAATAATTGAAGGTGTTAGAGGGCAGGAGCCCGTTAACGAACAGCTATATGCCGAAATCATTGCCAGGGTTTCGATCCTGTGTCAGGTGGCACCCGAGATATTCGAAATGGATATTAACCCGCTACTGGGAACCCGCGAAAAGGTGGTTGCCGTAGATGCTCGTATCCGAGTTGAAAAGTAACAATGGGGCGGCATATGCCGCCCTTTTTTATTTGGGGTAAATAAATAACGGCTAATAAATTGAAGCTGGTCTCTAAAAAACTATATTTGAAGCATAAAATTTAACCATCGATGACTTTTAACCTTAAAATCAGGCAGAAAATCCAGCTGTACATTCTAGGTACAGCCGTGCTTATTTATATAGCCGTATTCGGTTACATAAGCCTTGCCAATCGTCAGTCGTCTTTTACGCAAACTACGAAAATGATTGATGCCTACTCGGAGCGGTACGCCCGTGAGGTAGGTAATATCATGAATAGCGATATCTCGATGCTTCGGACTCTATCCGAAGGACTTAAGGGAGCCAACGGCTACTCGACTCAGCAGCTCATGGAGCTTAAGAACGATATGATTCGGAATATTTTCAAGGATAACCCTAAGCTGTACTCTATTTGGGATAACTGGGGGTATACCTTTTTAGACCCCTCGTGGAGTAAGCCCAATGG
>CAXYUU010000171.1:0-7450 GCA_964292015.1 uncultured Acetobacteroides sp. | reverse complement strand
GTTGGGTTAGTTCTAGTGGGTATCTGGGGAATTTACAAGTCTGCTTGGATGTTTGCTCCTGGTAGTTATCCATATGCTGAAATATATGAGTTGAACTATTCGGAGGAAAACGTAATTAACTCTGTTAGGCAATTTAAAAAACAGTATCCTAAAATGACCGTTCCTAAGGTAACTATACAAAATAATGGTTCATATGATTTAGAGGAGAGTGAAGGAAGGGATAATAACTCTTCTTGGTATTTCATTTACTTCTACTTTCCGAAGGAGAATCAAATAGTTTTTACATGGACAAAACCAAATGGAAAAAGGAAGACCAGCCTTGCCCTTGTTTCATTGAATAGCGGATTAGACATTGGTCATTGCAAAGACATTAACAAGGATTTTATCGATTCGGAGAATCGACAGTTGAAGAGAAACTTTGAGGAAAGGATTATTAAACCGATTGAAAATATTTTGAGAAAACAAAAATAAAAGACAGCCCGAGCTCAGCGAAGTTTGTAACTTCGTCGAATCACAGTTCCAGTTTACAAACACCGAGGAAAACAAGCACCGCCAAACACCCGCTAAGTGGTATGGTAAGCCCAAAAGCCTCAAACCGGCCATTGCCACAACGGCCGGCTGGTAACAAAAAGCGCAGGGATGCCCCCATTTTGATCCGATTCTATTCCACCAAAGCAAATAAATGCTAATTTTGATCGAAATGATTCCACCATTACCAAAAAGCCTAACACCTACCGCGTTGCCAGCAACAAGGAGCAGCTAATCTACTGCGGCGCGCGTGCGCCGTCAGCGTCGAAACGGTTAAAATTGTAGGGGGGATGAATAAAAACGAAGCTAGCAAAGCGCTATATGAGTAAACTTTATACCATCAACAACAGCTACGAAAGTTACCATAGCCTAATAGGTTTTTATAACCAGTATAAAGATGTGACATTCTCGACTGTACACCTTGAGCTATGCAGCTTTTTTGCCGCCAACATGAGTGCGGCCTTAGGGGCAATACTCGACTTGTTGGCCGAAGATGTTAACGAAATTAAGATTGACCACATCAAACCCGACGTAGAGAAAATATTGTTGAAGAATGATTTTCTCACCTATTACGGCAGGCAAAGGGCTATAGATACCAACCGTACCACCATAAAGTACCAAAAGTTAAAACCTACCGATGGAAAGTACTTTAAAACTTACGTGATAGAAGAGTTGCTGAATCCTCACATTGGCGATTTACCCCGAATGTCTGCTGGCGTAAAGGAGAAAATTGTGGAGGCCATTTACGAGATTTTCGTTAACGCACAAATCCATAGCGAATCTAGCCATATTTACACCTGCGGTCAATTTTTCCCCAATAAAAACAAAATCGAATTCACGATTGTAGATACGGGCATAGGTTTTAAAGAACGGGTAAACCGTAGATTTGGTACAGACATCAGCGCCGAAAAAGCAATCCAATGGGCCGTACAGGATAAGAAAACAACTAAAATTGAAATCTCTGGCGGCATTGGTCTTGCCGTTTTAAAGGAGTTTATAGAAAAGAATAAAGGGAAAATGCAAATAGTTAGCGACAACGGTTTCTACCAGTTCGACAGCAGTGGAGTCGTATTGAAAACGTTTTCTGGTAAATTTCCGGGGACAATCGTAAATTTGCAGTTCATGACCAACGATACAACCAGCTATTCGCTAAAAAGCGAACTAGACATAAACGATATATTTTAGCAAGCATGGAACCTTCAACTATCAATATTATCAGTACAATTGGTGACGTATACGGCGTAGAAGCCGAAGATGGCCAAAAAGTATTTGAGCAGATAAAAAAGGCCTTTTCCGATAACCGAAAAGTTGTATTGTCCTTTCAAAATATTGAAATGTTGACAACCGCTTTTCTTAATACGGCAGTAGGGCAGCTTTACAAAGACTATAGCGAGAGCTACGTAAAGGAAAATCTTAGCGTTTCTGATATTTCCGAGTCTGGGAAAGTGTCGCTAAAACGAGTTGTTGAAACGGCAAAGCTCTTCTACAAAGATCCTGATGCCATGCAACGTAGTATAAACGACATATTGGAATAGCACGAGATGGCAATAAAATACAGACTCCAAGACATTTCTCAATTTCAAGGTTGGAATATCTTTGTTGATGCCAACGTGCTCATTTACTTGTTTTGGCCAACAGGTCCCTATCATTTGGAGAGACCCTACGCTACAGCCGTTTCAAAGTTGCTTAAGCAAAAAAACAGGCTGTATATCGACCTATTCGTAATATCCGAGGTGATCAATAGCGCAATTAGAGAAGAAAAGAAAAAGCTACAACCCAATTTAGGATTTAAAGAATTCAGGAACAGTCCCGAAGGTGTAAGTACGCTCGAAGATATTCACACGATAGTAAAAGATGGCATTTTTAGTCAGTTTACCTTTCTTGGCAAATCATTCACCAAAGAGGAGGTTGTCAATTTTTTGGTAGTTGATACGCTAGACTTTGTGGACAAATGTATCCTTACCGTATGCAAGGAAAACAATTGCGTATTACTTACCAACGACAAAGATTTTAAGTCTTCGGATATCGACATACTAACAGCCAATACATCGCTTCTTTCCATTTAATATAAATTGCCCCGTGTTCGACTTAATCTAAACCTGCCCAAGTAGCTCAGCAAAGTATACATCTTCATCAAATCGGAGCAGCGGGTAACAAAAAACCCAGGCAGTTACGTGGTGCACCCCTGTTAGGGTTTGGAACCCTAACGAGGTAGACGCTAGCGAGGGAACTTTTGTCATGCGGAGTATTTTGCACCGGTACAGCCAGTGTCCGAAAGTAGAAAAAGCGCAGGGTGTGCCTGCGCTTAGGGAAGAACCGATCCATCGAAATTGCCGCTACACCTTTAGCGTTTCGCCCTCGGAGTGGGCCACCACCACCGCACCACAGACATCGCTCCAAACGTTTACCGAGGTTCGGAACATGTCGAGTATACGGTCTACCGCAAGGATAAGCCCGATGCCCTCCAGGGGTAGGCCAATGGCCGAGAGGATTACCGAAATCATAACAAGCCCCGCCATGGGGATACCCGCCGCACCTATCGAGGCCATAAGGCTGGTCATCAGCACGAGGGCCTGCTGCCCAAGGGTGAGGTTAATGCCGTAGGCCTGGGCAATAAACATGGCGGCCACCAGCTCGTAGAGGGCGGTGCCGTTCATGTTAACGGTGGTACCAATAGGGAGCATAAACCGGACTACGGTTTTCGAAACGCCCGCATTATCCTCCAGCGCCTCCATGGTAAAGGGCAGCGCCGCATTAGACGACGAGGTGGTGAATGCCGTAAATAGGGGGACCCGCATGGCCTTTAGATGCTTTAGGGGATTAACCTTGCCTATAAATGTCAGAATGAGGGGGAGCGATATTACCGAGTGTATCAGCAGCCCAATAAGCACCACGCCCATGTACATTCCCAACCGCTGAACCACCTCTCCCAAGTTGGGCTGGCTGGCCACCTGGTTGGCCACTATGCCAAAGATGCCAAGCGGGGTAAACTTTATAATGAAGAGGGTAAACTTCATGATCACCTCAAAAAGGCCGTTGAATAGGGTGGTGAGCTGATCTTTGTAAACCTTATCGACCTTGATAATGAAGAACCCGAACATAATACCGAAGAAGATAATGCTGAGCATGTTGTTTTCGGCCATGGCCTTCACAATATTCTCGGGAACGATAGCCAGCAACGAATCGCCAAACGACTGGTTAACGACGCCAATCCCCTCGACACTCTCCTTTAACCCCAAATCGGCACCAACACCCGGCTTAATGACATTTACCAGCACCAACCCGGTTAGTAAGGCCAGCACGCTCGACCCAAGGTAGTAGCTGATGGTTTTTGCCCCTAGGCGTCCCAAGTTCTTGGCATCGCCAATATTCGAAACGCCCGATATCATCGAAGCAAAGATTAGGGGGATGATAATCATCTTAAGGGCTTTTATAAAGACGACACCCATCCAAGCCACGTAGTGTACCTGTTCCTTGAAAAAAATTCCAAATAGAATGGCCAGTACAAAGGCTATTAGTATTTGCCAGTAGAGCTCAATCTTTTTCATCTTTCGGAGAGTTTTGGAACAAATTACCTCTTTTTGCACAAAGACTCAAGGATTTACTTTCGTTTTTCACCTCGCCTGCATTGCTTACAGTAGCCCAAAATGGTCCGCAGGCTTGCCCTGTACGGCTATGGCTGCAGCCTCACTAAGCCCCATCGGAAAAGGTAGGTTTCGTCGTGCTGAGTAGCTGCCAAGCATTAGCGGCCAAGTCCCCCAGCGGTTCCCGTACGGTCGTAAGCCGGAAGTAACAAAAGCGTAGGCAGAGCCAACGCTTATTAAGGTACCGGCAGCCAGAGTGCCATAAGAGGTTGTCGTAAAAAAACCAAACCCAGAATGTAGTCACGACATTCTGGGCTCAGTTTGAAAATAAGACAATGATTAGTCCTATTAAAGGGGATGTAGTATTAGCCAAATGTTGTATTAACGTGGTCCTCCACCGCAGCAACCATCGTGAGGTAGTTGTTCGTGATCGGCAGTTTGTACGACTCTTGCCCAGTTGCCAACTCCGTATTGGCTGATGGTAACGTCGGTGTTGCCTCTAGTGGTGCTGTACAAGCTAACTTGATTAGCATAGCCCATTTGGGTGATTGCAAGATCGTCGCCAGCAAAAGTAGCAGGGGCACTTGGGCACTCAGAGCAGCAGAAGCTCTTGCTCCAGTAACCGATTTTGTTGTATGATCCAACTTGGAGTATGTGAGAATCGCCATCTTTTTGGTTAAGAGCAGTAAGGTTCTTGTAACCACTTTGAATGATCGATGCGTTGTCGCCAGTAAGATCTAGCCAGATGTAGTTCCTATCGCCAAACTGACGTAGGTAGCTATGACCCTTGTCTTGTCCAAGAACGATGGCGTTATCCTTACCAACTTGCATAACATCTTGTGTTCCTTTTAAGGTACCCATTGCCAAGAACAAGTTGTCCTTACCGGTTTGCTTTAAGGTAAATCTGTCGAAGTATCCCAGTACAATTGGGCTGAATGGGCGAGGTATAGCAAGATCGCAACGGCTAAATCCGTGGAAATCTGCGCGAGGAGGTCTGCAACCTTCGAAGTGTACTCTTGCACCTGCAGCAATGTTTCCGTTGCCTAGCTGCTCAATTACAGCATTCGAGAAGGCCATTTGCTTAACAACTGCCAGGTTCTTCATACCCATTTGGAAGATGTACCCTGTTGCTAAACCTTCTTGTTGTAGGTTGGCATAGTTGCCAATTCCAAACTGTTTAATTACGCCTACATTGCCAAAAAACTTTTGGGTAAGCACCGCTCCGTTGTCTATACCCATTTGTGATACATAACCGTAGTTGAAGCTACCGGTCTGAGTTGTTGCAACTGTGTTGTCAATTCCAATTTGCTTAATAACAACATCGTTGTTAACTGCCATCTGAGCAAATGCGACCATGCCTAGAAGCGTAAGTCCGAGAAGAAATCCAAACTTTTTCATGACTCATGTTTTTTTGGTTCGACAATTTTTTTTTTTTCAAACTGACAACACAAATTTATGTAGGATCCACCCCCCAGCTCAATTGGGTAAAACCCTACTTATTGCAGCAACCATACAGAATGATTTTGGCAGCTAATTGGTGGAAATAAACAGCAGGCGGCAGCAGGAAAAGAGCTCTTTACGGAGCTGTTAATGCGAACAAAAGGCGCTAGCAGCATCTCGGTGTACCATTGGCATGTAACCTACCCATATTAGGCGAGATGATTAAGCGCAGCAGGTTAGGAGTAGAGAGGTTCACTTTCTACCGAATTCTATGGGGGTATACCCTATTTAAAGCTAACCCTCCAGAAATGTTAAATTCTTTTTTTGCAGTATAGGGGATAACCAGGGGGGGGCGCGTCTAAAATAAAAAAGATGAGCATTACTTATCCGTATCATTTTTTTGTAAAGAACCACCACCGCCTTTGCCGCCCTCCAGCGTAAGGCAAGAAAAAAGTTCCAAATAGATTTAGTGAAGAGTGGCAAAATGTACAGCTGTCGAAAAGCCAACTTTGAGAGTAACTCAAAAAGCTGATTCAGCGCACTTTCTTCCGCTTATAATGAGAGGTGCCCGTAGGGTCGGGAGCAATGTCTTAAGCTAAGGAACAAGCTTTCCTCGGAGTGTCATCCCGTGCTTTTCACAGAATCGAGCAACGCGAGTTCAGCGTAGCTAATCTAATGGATTGCCCAAAGAGCCTTTCCAGAATCTATTGAATTCCTCTTAAGATTCCAGGACAAGCCCCGGAACCGAGCAACGCGAGATCGACGCAGTCAATGACAGCGCTGATTGAATTTCGTGCCTAGCTTAATGACATTGATGGCGGGATGGTTCTATACTCTTCCAAGCAACCCAAGCATCCCCATCAGCACGTATCCTTAGTGATTTCGGCTATACCTATTGTAGTTCAAACCACCTGTAAAATTCCCCAATCAAAGAATCAAAACAGGCGTATCGTTGTCAAATCAAACAGCTGTCATAGGCACTATATCAAGATGCAATTCCGACAGATCAATTTTCATATTCGCTACAACCTTGCACAAAGCGAACTCCCCTCCTTAAAAAAGGAGGGGTGCCCGTAGGGCGGGGTGGTTGGTTAGCGTCGATTATTGCCATAAAATGGGACTAATCAGTACCAATAGCATCACAACATTAGATCTCGTAACAGAAATGCAACGAAGCCAATCTCGAAAGCTGAATAAAAGCGATTGCTTGGGCTATCATTTTCGATTAGCATAAACATGCTTCTCGATACCATACAAGAGTGCATAGTAGTTACCCCCAAAATGTACATCGCGTCAAAAAAGTTTAACGCTAACCATTTTTTTAAACGCGCCCCCTGGAAATATCCTCTTTATAGGTAGAAAGGCCATCTCCTACTGGGAGATAGCCTCACCTATCAAATGGCAGAGCCATTGTGTCAACCTTTGGTAGTTTTGCTACAGCCAAAATGCGATTCCATCAGCTTTTTAAAGATAGCACTCCACCGTATCTCCCTTACGATACTCCTGCATACGGTAGCTGGGACATGAAGCCATCTGCTCCTTTAGCTGGGCTATATCCTCGGTGGTATGATGGTTAGGAATAATGGTGGTGCGAAATTGGTAAGCAATGTTGCGCTGCTGCAGCAGCGCTATGCTCTGCTGCACCTTATCGAATACCGTCGTGCTAATGGGGGTTACCTGAGCATAGCGGCTATACTGGGGTATGGTTTTGATGTCCATAGCCACATAGTCTACAAGATGTTCAGCTATAAGTTCCGCTAGCAGCTCTGGATTGGTACCGTTGGTATCCAGCTTCACCGAATAGCCCATCTCCTTTATTCCCGTAATAAAAAGTTTTAAGTCGGGCTGTAGGGTTGGCTCGCCACCGGTCCAGATGATGCGCTTTGCCGGATACTTCT
>CAXYUU010000170.1:0-7450 GCA_964292015.1 uncultured Acetobacteroides sp. | reverse complement strand
AACTTGGGAGAAGCATTTTCGTCCCCCCCCGAGAGCTGTTTCACTTGCGAATTGGACATTTACAAAAAAAGAGTGGCCGCATCAGCAGCCACTCTTTACTATATACTATGTATGTTATCGACAATTGCTACCTCAGCTGGGCACCGTAGCTACGGTCGAACGCCTTAATGAGGTTATCCATGATACGGTCGATTTGCTGATCGGTGAGCGTCTTGGTCTCATCCTGAAGAATGAAGCTAAGCGCGTACGACTTCTTGCCTTCGGGTAGGTTGTTTCCTTCGTAAACGTCGAATAGGCCCACCTTTTTCAGCAGCTTCTTCTCGGTTTGGATGGCCGTGTCGCGCAGCTGGGCAAAGGTTACCTTTTTGTCGATAAGCAGCGCAAGGTCGCGGCGAACCTCCTGGTACTTGGCAATCTCCTTGTACGAGGTCTTGCTCTTACGAACTAGGTTGATGAGTAGGTCGAATCGGATCTCGGCAAAGAACACCTCGTTCTTTACGTCGAACTGGTTGCGGAACTTCTTGGCAACCGACCCCATCTCGATAAACTTCTTGCCGTTTAGCAGGTAGGTTACGCCATCGGCAATAAAGTCGAGGGTGTTGTCTTCTACCTTAAGGTCGAACAGGCTGATGCCAAAGCGCGATAGCAGCAGCTCTACCGATGCGCGAAGGGTAAAGTAGTCGCTAGGGGTTACCTTGGTGTTCCAACTTTCGGTGTTGCGGTTACCCGATACAAAGAGGGCAACGTGGAAGTTTTCGTCGTAGGCACGCAGGTGGTTGTCGCCGTTGGCCTTCTCGGCGTTGTAGCTGTACACGTTCCCAAACTCGTAGAGCTTAAGGTCGGCGTTGCGGTGGCTGGTGTTGAGCGATATGGCCTCCATTCCGTTAAAGAATAGGGTTTGGCGCATCACGCTCAAATCGCCGCTTAGCGGGTTGATGATGCGTACCGACTTCTCCTCGGGATAGGCGGTAAGCCCCTGGTAGTAGCCCGCCTTGGTTAGCGAGTTCGACATAATTTCGTTGAACCCGTTGCTCGAAAGCAGATCCGAAGCGGTGTTTACCAGCTTGTCCTTTTCGGGACGTGGCTCGAACGACAGCGTCGAGCGTACCTGCTGGGGCATTTCGATGTTGTTGTAGCCGTAGATGCGGAGCACCTCCTCTACCACATCGGCCTCGCGCTGAACATCCACGCGGAAGGCAGGGACGTTGAGCAGCAGCTGGTCGCCGTTTTCCTCTACGATGGCTATCTCTAGCGCATCTAGTATGCTCTTTATTGTTTCGGTTTCGATATCCTTACCAATTAGCTTGCGCATCCTATCCAACGACACCTCTACGCTGAAGTTTTCGATGGGCGTTGGGTACACGTCGATAACCTCCGACGAGATTTCGCCACCTGCGAGCTCCTTTACCAAAAGGGCGGCACGCTGTAGGGCGTAGATGGTTAGGTTTGGATCGATCCCACGTTCGAAACGGAACGACGAGTCGGTATTTAGCCCATGGCGACGGGCGGTTTTGCGCACCGCGATGGGGTTAAAGTAGGCACTTTCGATAAAGATGCTGGTGGTTTCCTCGGTAACGCCCGAGTCTAACCCGCCAAATACGCCCGCGATGCACATTGGCTCGTTGCCGTTGCAGATCATCAGGTCGTTTTCGTTGAGCTTGCGCTCTACACCGTCGAGGGTGGTGAATGGGGTGCCCTCGGGAGCGGTGCGTACCACGATTTTGCTGCCGGCAACCTTAGCCGCATCGAATGCGTGCAGCGGTTGTCCCAGCTCGTGTAGTATGAAGTTGGTAACGTCTACCACATTATTCTTTGGGTTGATGCCGATGGCGCGTAGCTTCTTCTGAAGCCATTCGGGCGATGGGCCAACCTTTACGTTCGAAACCGTTACGCCAGCGTAGCGTGGGCAGGCCTCCGAGTTTTGCACCTCTACCGGAATGGTGTTCGAGGTGTTATCTACCTTAAACGCCGCTACCGATGGTTTTTCGAGGCTCGATGCGATGTTGTTTACCTTTAGGTAGGCGGCCACATCGCGGGCAATGCCGTAGTGCGATGCCGCATCGATACGGTTTGGGGTAAGCCCTATTTCGAATACGTACTCATCTTCTAGCTTAAAGTACTCCTTGGCAGGGGTGCCAACGGCAGCTTCGGGGTCCAGCACCATGATACCGTCGTGCGAGTGGCCAAGGCCTAGCTCGTCTTCGGCGCAAATCATGCCCAGCGACTCAATACCGCGAATCTTCGACTTCTTGATCTTGAACTCGTCGTCGCCCGAGTACAGGGTGGTGCCTACTGTTGCCACGGGAACCTTTTGTCCGGCGGCCACGTTGGGTGCTCCGCATACGATCTGTAGCAGCTCGGGGCGACCTACATCTACCTTTGTAACGCTAAGCTTATCGGCATCGGGGTGGCGCTCGCATTCTACAACGTAGCCAACAACAACGCCTTCCAATCCGCCCTTAATAGCCTCCTCCTTTTCGAGCGAGTCTACCTCAAGGCCAATCGATGTTAGTATCTCAGAAATTTGATCGGGGTTAAG
This sequence comes from uncultured Acetobacteroides sp., assembly GCA_964292015.1. Lineage (GTDB taxonomy): Bacteria > Bacteroidota > Bacteroidia > Bacteroidales > ZOR0009 > Acetobacteroides. The sequence continues at coordinate 4,911 of CAXYUU010000170.1, read as the reverse complement.
GTCGGTTTTTAGGTAGTCCTTTAACCAGCTATAGGAGATATTCATTCGCTTAAATTGTTTTTTAAAGGTTGAATGTTACCCACATGGTAAGCTTGTTTAAGGGTGCTTGCGTTTGCAAGACATGTGGGTTTCATCGTGATAATTATTTCTCGTTACAATTAAGTCGTAAAAATAGGCATTTGATGCTAATGCTCAACGGCTTTTTGCATAAATACTGTTTCAAATTGCACGTTTTGGAGCAGAGGTGGCTAAAGAGGTGTTTATATGTCTGTCTTTTGGGGATAAACCTTAGTTGGGGGGCATCTTAAAGGTACCCGGTTTTAAAATCGGCTACGGTTATTGCGTAAGATTGTTTTTGGGGAAGGGGACTCTAAAAAAGAAGGAGCCGTTATTATTTAACGGCTCCTTCTTTACTATTTCTTTACTCAAACTTCTTCATTATTTTTTGCTAGATGGCCAAGTAGAGATCCCTCAACTCGGGATTATTCTTGAGGTACGTCTCGTGTAGGAATATGGTGCGGTTGTCGTTGCGGCGGGCAGGCCCGGTTTGCACGGCAATCGGATTTTCCGATTCAATAGCCTTGGAGATGGTTTCCTCGATGAGCGGCTGTAGCGCGGTGATGTTAAGCCCCTCCTCTCGCAGGATTTCGTTGGCGCAGGCCATCATGTAGTTGGTGAAGTTGCAGGCAAAAACGGCTGCCACGTGAATGGCCTTGCGCTTGTCCGACTCCAACCAGTCCCAGTCGGCCTCTAGCTCCTCTACTGCCTTTACCAGTATGCGCTTGAGGTGCTCATCCTTGGTTTCGAGGTAGAAGGGTACCTCGCGCAGGTCGATAATGCGGTTGCGCGAAAAGGTTTGTAGCGGGTAGAGTACCCCTACACGGCTGGCACCTTCGCCAAATATGTCGATGGAGGTGGTTCCCGAGGTGTGCACCACTGGAGCGTCGGGATCTATGCGCTTGGTGAGCTGCTGGTACACCTCCTCGATGGCGCGGTCGGCTACCGCTATGATGTACAGGTCGGCGTTGGTGTTACACTTGTCGATGGCAGAAATGTTGATCTTTAGATCGAGGCCGTCGAAAATCTCCTTAGCTTTTTGGGGATTACGAGCAGCTATCTCTACTTGAAACTGGGTGGTGGTGGCAAATCCAAAGGCTAAATTTGTGGCTACAGCACCCGAGCCAACGACGACAATTTTCATGGTTAGTTGTTTTCAATAACGTTTTTTCAAATATACCAAAATTGGAGGATATTGGTTGCGGTTTTAGCTATAGCAAACGCAGTCCTCCATATTTATGGATGCTTGTTGCTACATCAGCAGGTTCAACATCTCTTCGGCCGACATTTTAGCCGAGGTATCGGCTCCTTCGAGTAGCCCTTCGGCCAGCTCGCGCTTGGTTTGGTGCAGGCGTACGATCTTTTCCTCGATGGTGTTTTCGGCAACCAGACGGTAAACGGTAACGGGTCGCTGCTGGCCTATACGGTGCGCACGGTCGGTTGCCTGATCCTCGATTGCCGGATTCCACCACGGATCGAGGTGGATAACGTAGTCGGCAGCGGTGAGGTTTAACCCTAGTCCGCCTGCCTTAAGGCTGATGAGAAATAGCGGGTCGCTACCCTGCTGGAACTCCCTAACCCGTTCGGCTCGTTCGGGGATCGGGGTCGAGCCATCGAGGTACTGGTAGGCGATGCCCTTTTCGTCGAGCTTCTCCCGTATCAGGTCGAGATGCTTGGTAAACTGGCTAAATACCAGCGAGCGGTGATTGTTCTCGATAAGCTCGTCGACTAGCGAGGCGAATGCTTCGAGCTTAGAAGAGGGTAGCACCATCTCGGGGTTTACCATTCGGGTGTTGCAGCTGGCCAGGCGTAGGCGGGTGAGCTCGGCTAGCGCGCGAATGTGCTTTTGTCCGGCATCCTTTGTCGAGAGGATATTCTCTACGGCCTCGCGACGGACGGCCTCGTAGAAGGTCATCTCGTCGTTCGATAGCGATACCGAAAGGGTGATCTCGGTCTTAGCGGGTAGCTCGTCGAGCACGGTGCTCTTGGTTCGGCGAAGGATAAAGGGGCTAATGCGTCGCTTGAGGATGCCGCGCTGGTGCGCATCGGCATTTTGGCTAATGGGCAGGGCAAAGGTCGACGTAAAGTTGCTGTACTTGCCCAGCAGTCCCGGGTTTAGCAGGTTGAAGATGCTCCATAGCTCGCCCAGATGGTTCTGTACCGGCGTACCGGTAAGCGCAATGCGGCATTGCGCCTGCACTTGGATGGCCGCCTGGTGCGTTTTGGTCTGGTGGTTCTTTAGGATGTGCGCCTCGTCGAAAATCAGGCAGTTCCACTCTACCGATTGGAATAGTGCCTCCTCGGATTGGAGCAGGCCGTAGGTGGTTATCACCACATCGAAGGCCAGCGCACCCTTTACCGCCTCCTCGCGGTTGGTGGAGCTAAGGATAACGGGGGTGAGGGCAGGGGCAAACCGCTGCAGCTCGGCCACCCAGTTGGGCAGCACCGAGGCGGGGCATACCACCAGCGAGGCACCCTTTGCCGCACGGTGCAGCAGCAGGGTAATGGACTGGATGGTTTTACCCAAACCCATATCGTCGGCCAGGCAGGCGCCCGCGCCCCATTCGGTAAGCTTGGCCATCCACCTAAAGCCATCCTCCTGATAGGGGCGTAGCTCGGCGGTTAAGCTTTTGGGGATGGTGATGGCCATTTTATCGGCCTCCTCTATCTTCTTCCTAAAGTCGAGCGCCTTCTTGTTGGCCTTAAACGAGCCGTACTGATCGGCATCCTCGAGAATTTGCGGGATGGCAAACTGGCTGATACGGTTGCTGCTGCTGTCGGTAAACGCAGATTGGATTTCGTCGATACGCTTGCGGAGGGTTTCGCTTAGGGCAAGAAACTCGCCATCGGCCATCTCCACAAAGCGGCGGTTGTTGGTGCGGCGCATCTTTAGCAGCTCCTGCAGCGTAACCACCGTGCTTTCGTCTACCTGTAGCGTGCCTTCGAGTTCGAACCACTGCCCCTTTTGGGTGGCGGACAGACCGAAGTTGCTCATTCCCACCTGACGGCGTAGCTGGAACTGAACCCCCTCGGGCCACTCTACGGTGCACAGCTCCTTGTGCTGCTGAAGTACCTCCAGTAGCAGTAGGCAGTCCGACGGTTCGCCGAAGATGAGGGTAAACTCGTCCTCCATTTCGGTGCTCAGGTGCTCAATGGCCTCCATCAGCTGGGCGGCCTGCTGCTTTTCGGCCTTCAGATTGCGCACCACCTGTACGGTTTCGCCCGTCGAGGTGGTGGTGTTGATGTGGCTAATGCCCTTTCCGGGATGGCTGTAGGGCGGCCTGTCGGTAAGCGGCTTAACCAGTATTTCGGCCTTAAGGCTGTCGCCAACGGGCATCAGCAGCAGGTATAGGTTGGTGTCGGCGGGTAGCTGCGCCACATCCTGGTTGGTAAAGTCGGAGTGGATGGTGATGTCGCGGCTTAGCTTGCCAATAAGCTCCTTGAGTCGGCCTTCGCCTTCGGTAGGGATGGTAAGGGGCTTGGAGCCGATGGCACGGTTTATTCGGTGAATGCGGGTGTCGAATTCGACAAGGGCATAGCGGGTGTTGGTCTCCTTTACCAGCTCGTAGCTGTCGTTGGAAATGGGGATGTCGAACGATAGCACGTAGCCTTTGGCCTGCTTTTTAACCACCAGCATCGGCTTGCGGTTTACCAGCTCTACGGGTATGGTAGGTGCCGCCTCGTCGAAGATGTAGGGGTGACCCACCATCTCCTTAAGGGCTTTCGTCTTGTTAAAGTCGAACTGGGAGGAGTAGTAGGTTTGGTGCTCCTCGATGGTGGCAGATATTCGGACGTCTTGCGGGGTCATCCCCTCAATAAATTCATTCTTTAGGCGCTTTAGCGCAATGGCTCGACCCTTGTTCCACACCCCCTTCTTGTACTTTTGCAGTACGGGATGGATGTAGGCATGGTCGAAGTTTATCAGGTAGGCAATCCGATCTTCGGGTTCCTGCTGTTTTGCCGGCTCCTTTACGTTGCTGGTCGTAAGCGCCATCATCTGTTCGAGGGCATACTCCCAGGCCTTTTTCTCTACTATTTGCGAGGAAAACGTTGGGCGGTTTACCAGCGCGGCAATGGTGTTGTTGGTGCTTTGGGCCTCGTCGCTATTGGGAAACAGCTTGGTAAGGATGTCGCTAAGCTCGGCAGCCAGCAGCAGGTAGCCGTTCTCCTGTAGCAGATGGGGTAGCTTTAGGTAGGCGGCCTCGTCGGTTTCGGGCAGGGTGGTATCGGTGAAGTATGCTGCAAACGCCGCCTGTATAAGGGCTGGATTGCTCTTGTTTACCTGGGTGATAGATATGAGGGACTCCAGCTTCTCCATGAGCAGCGTTTGCCTGTTCATCGATTTGAGCACCAAGATATGGAAGGGCATATCGGCAACGTTGCCGATGGAGGCAAAGTAGGAATCCATCTTTTCGAGCAGCTTGGTGTTTTCCTTCGAATTTTGAACGGCCACTACCGTTAGGATAAACTTTAGCAGGAAGTTCTGGGAGCTAAACAGCTGGGTCTTCTTTACAAATACCGACTTGCCCAGGGCTACGGCAATGGCGTTGTCGGTAACCGAGCCTGCGGCCAGCTGCAGCAGTAGCGGGTAGTAGGGGTTTTTGGTTAGCGGCTTGTTGGTGGCCGCAAGCGCCTTTGCCCGTTCGGTATCGCCACAGTTTACCAGCAGCTGCAGCTCAACAGCGGTAGCGGCTGCCACAAATTCGGCATGGTGTGTAGCGGGAGGCACCTTACACAAGGTTTCGTGCAGCTGGTTTAGGGGGGCGAGGGCGGAGGTTACCCTTTCGATCATATTTTCAACCGACTCTTTTAGTACGGCAGACGGAAAGTATTCGAGGGTGTTCCAATATCGCC
>CAXYUU010000169.1:0-7459 GCA_964292015.1 uncultured Acetobacteroides sp. | reverse complement strand
AGATTAACGTTTTATACAGGCATCAGGAAATGGTATTACAAGCCATCATCGATTGTATCAACATGAAGAAGTAGCGATGCTGACATATCCTGTAACCACCCCGCCCTTCGGGCACCCCTCCTTAAAAAAGGAGGGGAATGTCTCCGATTATACATGGTGTTTAGTGTTGGTCTTGTTCACCTTTTAATAGAGACTGACAAAAGAGTGTACCTCTTCATTTACTCGGTAAGATTGCTCTACTTTTCCCAAGAGGGGAGTCGCGTTGTTCGGATTTAGTGTAGAATTTTCATTTTGTTCACCTTTCGAAGTGCCAGCTAAAAAATTGACCCCCAAGCCATTTTCGGCGCCATTCCCCTCCTTGTCAAGGAGGGGTGCCCGAAGGGCGGGGTGGTTGGTAAGTGTCAATTATTGACAAAACCTACTTACAACCAATCAAAAAAATATAGCTTGATCAGTATTGTCAAACACAAAATTCCTGGCGTAACGGACTACCATGTTGGCATGCTTTTAGGGGTAGACGGTTACAACTATTTCATGCCCAGTAGCTACTTTATGGTACCCAGTAACAGTAACCGACAGTCAAAAAGTAGTAACCGGAAGGGGAAATAAGGTAACCGACGCCCCCAAGGGAGCTACCGGAGGCTGGAGAGATATTTAGTTGGAGCGGCCCCGTACTACGATGGCCGACAGGATGCCCAAGGGGTAAAAACAAAAAAAGCTGCCCTTTTCGAGCAGCAGCAAGTTCTGGCAGCCAGGTTACGGCTACAGGTCGATTTGACGGGTGATGTAGTTCGAGTAGTCGTACACCTTTGGGGTATAGTCTTCGCTCATAATTGGAGAGGTGATCATAAAGTCGGCGGTAGACCGATTCTGTGCGGTAGGAATGTTGTAAACCGACGCAATACGAAGTAGCGCCTTTACATCCACATCGTGTGGTTGTGCGTGCATGGCATCCCAAAAGAAGATAAGCACGTCGATTTTGCCCTCGGCAATCAAAGAACCCAGCTGCTGATCGCCACCTAGCGGACCTGACTTTAGCCGGCTAATGGACACCTTGTCGATAGCCTCATCGCCATACTTGTGACGCAGGGAATCCTCAATCATCCTTCCGGTGGTTCCGGTGCAGGTTAGATCGTGCCCAACAAGACGTTCCGAATTTTTTTCAACCCACTGGATCATATCCTTTTTACAGTTGTCGTGGGCAACCAGTGCAAGACGCTTTTTTGCCAGCATTTTCCTCATATATTATTATTTATTAATCACAATAATACCATTTACCAGCCGTTTTGTTTCCTTCTCCAAGCTGCTTTTAACAAACTTTAATCGGCATCGGCTCTCCAGCACAACCAGCGGCCGCATTACCCAAGGTAGCAGCGGTGCCCACTTTGGTTTGGTACAATTCTTCGATGCAACTTTTTTCTAGCCGATTCGGCTACTCCACACTCCCCACCTCTAACCCCTCGCGCGATGGGAGCTCGTTTACCTGGTGCGTTGAGCTAAGATGCCGCATCTCCCAAAGCAGGAAAACATCGCCCACCGAGGCAATGGTAAACAGCAATCCGAAAATAAAAACTACGGGATGGTTAATAACAAGGCCCAAAACAAGCGGAAAGAGCCCCACAATTAGGTGCGGAAAGATTAAGGATAGGCGATAGTAGTCGACCCCGGCGGGAATTTCCCTGTCGCCGCACTTCATTAGCTGGCCAAGGTTAAATCCATACCAAAAGGTAGACATGGGGTACTTGCAAAAAATGGCCAGCGTAAGCCGGTAAAAGAACTCGTTGAGGAAAAGGCCTACCAAAACAACCGGCACGCACATAAACGAGAAAAACTTCTTCGCACCCCAAATAAGCGGTTCCACATCCCACAACATATAGTACAGGGCTACTGATAATGAAACCATTAAAACAAAAGGAATGCCTAAATACTTGAGGTTAACTTCGCTTAAAGTCAACTCGCGCTTGCCGGTGCTATTCGCTGTAACCATAACCGTTTCTGTTTGCCATGAATTTAACGAAATTTCGTCAATTAAGCAACCGGGGCAACGGTTATTTTTGAGCTAAAATCATATGACGTTTACCTTTAGGTCCGGGCAAGCGCTTAACCATAAAGCCCACCTCCCTTAAATTTCGCTTAACAAACCCCTTTGCCGAGTAGGTAGCCAGCACCCCTCCTGCATTCATTGCCTGGTAAATGCGACCGAGCACCTCAACCGACCACAATTGGGGCTGAAGATCGGGAGCAAAGGCATCGAAGAACACCACATCGATACCCAATGGCGGGGTGTACTCCACCAGGTCGGCCTCCACCTTCTGTAACGAAAAGCGACCATCTAGCGCTACCATAACATTCCAAGGAGCCCTGTGCAGCTCGTCGAAATACCTATCGCGACTAAGCCCGGCCTGCTCGGGGTAGGTTAGCTGGGAGGTAACCTCCACGGGCAACGGGTACTTTTCCACCGACGTGTAGCAAATTGGGGTAGCTTCGCGCACGGCAAACGAGTAGGCCAGCATGGCGTTTAGCCCCGTTCCGAAGCCAACCTCAAAAACGTTGACCGACCGACCCGAAAATGGCGCCAAACCCGCGTTAATGTACACGTGCAACGCCTCGGCCACCGCCCCGTTGGTAGAGTGGTAGTGCTCTACCCCCCCATCAACCGACAGCGTTTGAGAACCATCGTCGGTTTGCACTACCTGTATCCGCTGCTGTAAACCATCGCTACTAAAATCCATAAGATGCCCTATTAGTTGGTACAAAGTAACGGCATTTCCATCACCATCCAAAAAGTGCGCACTTTTAGTACAGCCACACCCATATTTTTGCTACATTTGCTTCACACACGAATACCCATGCCAACCTCTACCAAGAAGCACGAAGAAATAGTGCGCCATTCGTTTGCCCGAAGTATGGCCAGTGGACTAGAAAGGCGACAGCCCCCCCACCCTCAAACGCTGTCGAAGGAGCTGCTGTTGCAGCAGCTGGAGGCGAGCAACGAGCTCACCTCTACGGCCGAACCCACCATACAAGCCCTAAACGGCTACTTTAACGACAAGGGTACCTTTTTTGTTCTTACCGATGGGCAGGGCTGCATCCTAAAGGTGTATGGCGATACGCAAACGGTTCGATGGGCGGCAAAGAATGCCCTGATGCCCGGAACCACCGCCAACGAGGAAAACCTAGGATGCACCGCCATTGGCGTGGTTCTATACGGCAAGCATCCCATCCTGCTGCCCTCTAAAGACCACTTTCTGTTTGCCTTTAACGAAATAACAAGTGCAGCGGCCCCCATTGTTAATGAGGAGGGGGCGCTAGTTGGGGTACTCGCCCTGTTTGTTAAGCAGGAGAGCATCCTACCCAGCACCATTAATATAGTACAAGCTGCCGCGCTAAGCATCAGCACGCAAATAAAGAATCGGCAGGCACAGCAAAGCTTAAAGCAGGGCAACCAGCTGCTGTCTACCATCATCAACACGCTAAACCAGGGGCTAATTGCCGTAGATGCCGAGGGCAACGTGCTATGCCACAACAAAACGGCGCTAACGGTGCTGGGCACCACAGAGGCGCAGCTGGTAAGCTACAACATTACCTACATCCTTCCCCAATGGGAGTCGGCCCTTCCAACGCTTAAGCGCAACGAACGGATATTCGACGAGGAGGTGGTATTTGACAATGTCCCCATAAAGGAGCGGTATGCGGTAAACTACCTTCCCACGGTGATTAACACCGAGTTTAAAGGTGCCGTTATCCTTATCCGCGAGATGAAGCGCGTGTATACCATTATTAATAAGTTTACCGGAATGAATGCCCGGTACACCTTCGAGGACATCATTGGCGAAAGCTACGAGATGCAGCGGGTTATTGAGTATGCCAAAATTGTAGCCAATAGCCCATCCACCATCCTTATTGAAGGGGAGAGTGGCACCGGCAAGGAGCTGCTCGCCCAGTCGATTCATAACTTCTCGAACCGTGGCAAGGCGGCGTTTGTGGCGGTAAACTGTGGCGCCCTGCCCGAAGCGCTCATCGAAAGCGAGCTCTTTGGCTACGACGATGGCGCCTTTACAGGAGCCAGCAAGGGCGGCAAGCCGGGTAAGTTCGAGCTGGCAAACGGCGGCACGCTCTTCCTCGACGAAATTGGGGAGATGCCCCTCGACATGCAGGTAAAGCTGCTTAGGGCGATACAGGAAGGGGTTATCACCCGAGTTGGGGGAACCAAAAACGTGACTGTCGACGTGCGCATTATTGCCGCAACCAACAAGGACTTAAAGGAGGAGATCAAGAAGGGGCTATTCCGCCTCGACCTGTACTACCGCCTGAGCGTGATCCCGCTACGTATCCCCTCGCTCAAGGAGCGGAAGGAGGACATTCCGATGCTCATCAACTACTTCCTTCAGTCTAAGTCGCTGAAGCTGAACAAGGATGTACCCGAGATATCGCCCGAGGTGTACCGCTTCCTGCTGAGCTACAGCTGGCCGGGTAACGTACGCGAGCTCGAAAACTTTATAGAAAAGACCGTCAACCTAAACGGTAATATTGTTTGGGATGTTACCAAGGAGCATGTAAAAAATCTACCCAACGTGGGCATTACCCCCCACCGAAGCAGCTCGGGGAAAACGCCAATCATCACCCTAGAGGAGATGGAGAAAAAGATGATTACCGAAGCGATAAAAATACTGGAAAGCAACATATCGCAGGTAGCCAAGGCGCTAGGTATAAGCCGCAACACCCTTTACCTGAAGATGAAAAAATACGGAATATCGCACTAAGGGAGGCTTTTGTGCCAACACAAAATGGCAATTAGCTTTCCCGCAGCTGAACAATTAGCCGCTACAGCTGTATACTGACAAATTAACGACCTCAGACGAAAAGATGAACAGGAAAAAGAACCTCGTAAAAGCCCTACGGCTTTTAGCATGTACAACCGCAGCGCTAACAATCGTACTTGGATTTACGGCCTGCCAACCCAAGGCAACAAGCAGCAACAAAAAGATTGTAACCGTTAGCATCCCCCCCATAAAATACCTGGTAGATCGAATTTCGGGTAACAGCTTTGCCGTAAACGTAATGGTATCGTCGGGCGCCTGCCAGGAGACCTACGAGCCCACCCCTGCACAGATGAAGGATGTGGCAAAGTCGAAGCTGTACCTAGGCATCAGCAGCTTGGAGTTTGAGCAAAAGTGGCTGGCCAACATAAAGGCCAACAACCCCGAGCTGCAGTACACCGACCTGTCGAAGGGAATACGCCCAATTGGCGGATCGTGCAACCACGAGGCCACCGAGGCTACCGAACACGAACATCACCACGAAGGGGTAGACCCCCACTTTTGGCTATCGCCAGCAAGCTATAAGGCCATGGCAGCTGCCGCCTACAACCAGCTGGTAAGCCTAAACCCAAACGAGAAGTCGACCTACGAAAAGAACTACCGAAGCCTGGTGGCCTCCATCGACAGCACCGGAGCAGCAGCCAAAAGCAAGCTCTCCAACCTTAAGGTTCGCAAGTTTATCATCTACCATCCTGCCCTAAGCTACCTGGCCAACGACTACGGCTTGGAGCAGATATCCATCGAAAAGGATGGCAAGGAACCGGCTGCCGACTACATGAAAAGGCTGGTAACCCAGGCCAAACAGGCCGGCATTAAAACCATTTTTGTGCAGAAGGAGTACGATTTAAGCCTAATCAAAAGTTTTGCCAGCGAAGTTGGCGCAACTATCGAACCAATAAATACCTTTGCCTACGATTGGGTCGAAAGCACCAACCATATCATTAACATACTTTATTCCGCCAACCAATGAGCAACAAGCTGGTTGAGCTAACCGACATAACCGCAGGGTACGACGGCACTGTTGCCATCGAAAACGTCGCCTTTTCTGTTCGAGAGCAGGACTACATCGGCATTATTGGCCCGAATGGAGGTGGAAAGACTACACTCCTAAAGGTAATACTGGGCATCCTACAACCCTTTTCCGGAAAAGTATCGCTACCGGGCTCGCCCGATGGCAAGCGCGACTTTATCGGATACCTTCCTCAGATTAACAACATCGACAAGAAATTTCCCATAACCGTACAAGAGGTGGTGCTTTCGGGCATCATGTCGCGTAAGGGCATCTTTACACGGTACACCAAGGAGGATAAGCTGCTGGTAAGGGAGCTGCTGGCCAATACGGGGATCGACCATCTTCGGAAGAAGGTGATTGGCGAGCTTTCGGGAGGGCAAATGCAACGAGCGTTCCTGTGCCGTGCCCTGATATCCAAACCCAAGCTGCTAATGCTCGACGAGCCCAACACCTACGTGGATAACAAGTTCGAGGGCGAGCTGTACGAGCTGCTGGCAAAGCTTAACGAAAAGATGGCCATTGTAATTGTGACCCACGACCTGGGAATGGTTAGCCGTTACGTTAAGTCCATTGCCTGTATCAACAAGGTGCTGCATCACCACCCATCCAACATCATCAGCCAGGAGCAGCTCAACAGCTACAACTGTCCTATTCAGCTAATCACGCACGGCCATGTTCCGCATACCGTACTCGAAAATCATAAAAAGTAATGGTAGAATTTGTTAACGACATATTCCAGTACCAGTTTCTGCAAAATGCCTTTATTGCCGGACTGCTGGTGAGCATTGCCTGCGGAATGATTGGCACCTACATCGTAGCCCGTCGGCTGGTTTTCCTTAGCGGAGGCATCACCCACTCGTCGTTTGGCGGTATTGGTATAGCCTACTACCTGGGGCTGAACCCCATTCTGGGTGCCTTCGTATTTTCGGCGCTATCGGCGGTGGGTATTGAGTACTTTGCCGACAAAACTAAGATGCGCGAAGATTCGGCAATCGGTATCCTTTGGGCACTGGGTACGGCCATTGGGGTAATATTCGTTTCGATGACCCCAGGATACGCCCCCAACCTTATGAGCTTCCTCTTTGGCGGACTGCTAGGGGTTACCCAAACCGACCTGGTGGTTATGCTATCGCTAGATGTGGTGCTGGTACTCCTCTTTGTGTTTGGCCTGCGCACGCTTCTGTACATCGCCTTCGACAAGGAGTTTGCCATATCGCAAAACGCCGCGGTTAAGGTTATCAACTACCTGATGATGATACTCATTGCCCTTACCATTGTGATGTGCATAAGGGTGGTTGGCATCATCCTGCTAATTGCGCTGCTCACCATTCCGGTGGTTACGGCCAACATTTTCTATAAAGATTTCAAGAACATAATGACCGGATCGATTGTTTTGGGATTCCTAGGAATGCTCATCGGTCTATACTTTAGCTTCGAAATTAGCCTGCCATCGGGTGCCGCAATTATACTTGCACAGTGCGCCATTTGGCTAGCTTGCAAGGGGGTGGAATGGATTGGGATTAAGAAGAGGCTAAAGGGTATTGTTGCTGGAGGGTAAAGGAGCTGTTGCAGAAAATATCTCGGAGCCTATTTAAGAAGTTAAAGAAGTCAGAGAAGTTAAAGAAGT
>CAXYUU010000168.1:0-7464 GCA_964292015.1 uncultured Acetobacteroides sp. | reverse complement strand
GAGAAGAAATACGATGCTAACGCTACCTATAATACTCCACAGCATCCTCTTCTTTAGGCTACCATTAAAAAACTTTTCAGCCAACTTCATACTCTAAACTCCCTATACGATTAAAAAAATAATGGCGCAAAAATGTACAAATTAGTTGGTAATTAAAATTTAAGAATGTGTGAATTGCACTAAAAAACATTTGGTTACCTCATCCTGAAAGATCATCGGCTCCATACAAGACTAGTTAACAAGAAAATATACAAAATAAAAAATGGATAAAGCAATTTAACATAAAGCTTTACTTAGTATACTTTAACAACATCATCGGCTGCTAGCTTGTATCGCAACGTAAGCAACCACAGTTATAGCGATTTAGCAGCCGACAATGCAGCCCTACTTCTTTACCAACCGAATTACGGTTGGCAGAACAACCAGCAGCAACGGCAGAGCAATGATGAATCCTCCAATAATTGCAATGGCCAACGGCTGGTGCATTTGCGCTCCGGCACCAATACCCAACGCAATAGGCATTAGCGCGATGATCGCCCCCAGTGCTGTCATCAGCTTTGGACGCAGCCGGGTAGAGATGGCAAACACAATGGCATCATCCACATCCATCTCCTTTCGGGCCTCGTTAAACTGGAGGAAGGTGAATATGGCGTTCTCGCCTATGATGCCCACAATCATTATCAGTCCGGTATAGCTGCCAATGTTGAGCGGTGTTCCGGTTAGGTACAGCGCAAGGTAGCTTCCGGCAACACCAAGTACAGATACTAGCATGATGGTAAGTGAAATGCCAAACTCCTTAAAAAGCACCAGCATAACACAAAATACCAGCAGGCTAGCCGTTATTAAAATGGCTAGCAGCTCGTGGAACGATCGCTGCTGCTCCTTAAATGCTCCACCATAATCGATGCTATAACCCTCGGGTAGCTTAATTTGTGAGCGTACACTGCTTTTTATGTCGTGCATAACGCCACCCAAATCGCGCGAGTTTAAACGGGCGGTTACCACACCCATACTTTGAAGATTTTCGCGCTTTATTTCAGGATCGCCACTTAGCAGCGTTACCGATGCCAACGAGGTTATAGGCTTTAGCTTCCCATTGGGGAAAAATACCTGCTGCTGCTTCATATCGGTTAGGTTACGCGTATTGCTCCCCTGGTAGATAAGCCGTATGTTGGTTAGCTGCTCCTTTTCGGAAACGCTACCGGCAACATTCCCTTCGAGCGAGGTTTGCAGCTGGTACTGAAAGTTCGATGGTGTTATCCCGTACTGAGCCAGCGCGGTGGCATTTGGCCTCACGCTCACGTAGGGGCCGGTAATAATTAGGCCATCGAACACGTCGGCAGTACCCTTCACGTTCGATACTATTCCGGCCACCTGCTTCGACAGCTTATCGAGCGTTTGACGATCGGATCCAAATATTTTTACCTCAACAGGCTGAACCGACTCCATCAGGTCGCCAAGCATATCGCCAATAACCTGTCCAAAATCTACCTGAAGCGATGGCTGCGACGCTTCGATACGGGTGCGGATATCGTTGATAACCTCCTCGGTCGTTCGTTCCCTTTTTTTACGTAGCTGAATAAGGTAGTCGCCATCGTTAGGCTCGGTAATAAAGAAGCCCATTTGCGTTCCGGTACGACGAGAGTACGCCTCAACCTCGGGTATTTGCAGTATTTGCTGTTCTACATGTCGAAGAATACGGTCGGTCTCTTCGAGAGAGGTTCCTGCTGGCGATTTATAGTCGAGAATAATACACCCCTCGTCCATTTCGGGAAGAAATCCCGTTTCGAGCCTAGGGTATATCCAAACAATTGAGGCTACCAGCAGCAAGCCAAAGGTGAGGCTAATAGCGGGTCGTTTAATGAAGAATGTAACCCACTGCTGGGTTCGAACCGAACGAGTTTCGGGCTTTCGCTTCGGCGTTTTAGTTCTTACTGATGACAGAAGCATGTACACTACAGGTAGTGCAATCCACGTTACAAAAAACGAGCAGGTAAGGGTAATAATCATCGCGTTGGTCATTACCTTAAAGTAGGCTCCCGCAACACCCGTCATTAGCACAAATGGAAGAAAGATAACAATGGTACTCAGCGATGATCCAAACATGGCCGGAAACAGGTAGTGGATAGCCTTTTGTACCAGCATTGGAGAGGGTTCCTCGGGGTGCTCCTCGTGTGTACGGTGAATTTGCTCTACCACCACAATGGCATCATCTATTATCAAACCAATGGCTGCCGCAATAGCACCCAAGGTCATTATGTTTAGGGTTTGACCTGTTACGTAAAAGGCGATAAGCGTAAGCAGCAGGGTAATTGGAACGGTAATGAGTATGGTGGCACTTGCTTTTAGCGAACGCAAGAAAAGGATGGCAACAAAAATGGCCAGTACCAGGCCAACCCAAAGGCTATCGGTTACACTTCGAACAGAATCATTTACAAAATTGGCCTGTACGTAGTAGGGTTGGATATCCACATCGGCTGGCAGTACCTTTTGCAGGTCAGCGAGCTTACTCCGCATCCTATCGGATAGCTCAATGAGATTTGCAGTGGGCTGCTTTACAACGGCAACAAGTATGGCATCGCTACCGTTAGCATTAATCTTAACGTACTCCTTTGCCTCCTTAATATCCACCTGGGCTATGTCGCCCAGCGTTACAATACGCTTGCCGTTGTTGCTCAGGACAACCTTCTCGAGCATGCTCCTGCTGGTAACCTTTGCATCGGTAACCGTGAGGTAAAGAAGCCGGTAATCGGTAAGGTACCCATTCGACTTTACAAAACCGGTTTCGTTAAGCGCATTGCGCACCGCTTCGGGAGTTATGCCCAACGCGCTCATTCTCGACTGGTTTAGTACCACCCAATACTCCTTTTCCTTACCGCCAATAACCCGTATTTCCGACACCCCTTCAACCTGCGAAAGAAAGGGCATGATGGTGTAGGTGGCCAAGTATTACAGATCGATAGGCGAACGCCCCTTACTCTTCAGGGTGTACCCAATTACTGGGAGTATCGACGGGTTCATCCGTTCGACATTTATTTGAACATCGGGTGGAAGAGTGTTGCGTATTTCGTTTATCTTCGATTCTATACGCTGCTGGCTAATGTCGATGTCTGCATTCCAGTTTACAAATGCCGAGATCTCGCAGCTTCCACGGTTGGTTGTGCTACGAATGGTTTGCAAGTCGGGAACCTTCTTTATGGCAAGCTCAAGCGGACGTGTAACGGTAAGCATCATTTGATCTACCGGTAGCTGCCCCGCATCGGCAATAATCTTAATCTTTGGAAAGGTTATTTCGGGAAAAAGGGATGTCTGGAACTTACTGTACGCAAACATTCCGCCCATAATAACAATTGCAATGGCTACCGCTATCGGGTTTTTATAGGTGATGTAGTAACGATTTTTCATTCTTTACCCCTTATGATAGCAACCTTTGCCCTGTCTGGCAATCCGTAGTTGCCGGTTAGCAGTATTTTATCTGCTGCCTTTAACGCTGGGGATAGTATCTCGACCCTATCGGAGGTTTCGATTCCCTTTTTTACCAATATCTTTACGGCCGTGCTGCCGTCAACCATCTTCATGATCCAAAATTCACTCTGCGTTTCGTTGGTAACGATTGCCTCCTTAGGAAGTGAAACGGCTCCCTTTTTTACCGACTTTACAAACATTACCTTGGCAACAAGATTTTCGGGAATTGCAGCTGCATGCGAAACGCTTACCACGTAGCTTTGCGTTTGCGATACAGGATCGACTGATGGCATCGACCTTACAATAGCCCCGGATAGCTTTTGTCCATCTGGCAAAAGAAGCTGTACCGTTTTATTTCTGGATAGAAAAGGTTTCAGCTCGTAAGGGAGCTCAAGCATAAATACCAAGCTACCTACATCGCTAATGGTGGCAAGGATTTCACCATCCTGAACATAGTCGCCTGCCTGGTAGGCAAGCTGCGTAACGTAGCCACTACCGGGCGAATGAATGGGGATAAGACCGCTGAAGTGCAACGAGGTATCAAGCGAGGCGATGGATTTGCCAATGCTGTGCGACTCCTTCGACCGAACTACAAACATCTTCTTTCCCCTACCTACCTGTTGACCAAGCTGCGCGTTTACCTCCTGCAAGTATCCATTTGCATTCGACTTTACGCTAGTCTTCAGCAGGAAGGTAGAGGTAGCATTCAGCTCCACACCATCAACCATGGTGGAAAAGTCGGCATGAGTCACCGTAACCGGCACCTTACCCTCCTTGTTCTGTTCTTCGGTATCACCGCTGGTCGAGCTGCATGAGCAGAACAGCAGGCAGGCCAATGTGGCTACTATAAAAGAGTTCTTCATCGCTTCTATTTTGTTCGGTTCCAGTAATTAATCTCGTTTACAATAAGGTATTTCGCTATCGTATTTTCTATTAGCATATTTTTGGCGGTAAGATAGCTTCCTATAGATAGGATGTAGTCGGTAATGTGAATGTCGCCCGTTTCGAGCAGCATCTTGTTTGCCTCCATAAGCGTCTGCGGGCAGGCAATTTGCTTAGCTATTTGTCCGGTAAGCTGCTGCTTTGCCTGTAGCTGCTGCAACAGCTGGTTAACTTGCTGGTTAAACTGGGTGGCATAAAACTGGAGATAATTCCTACGGGTTAGCTGCCCTATTACTACCTGGTTGTGCTGCATCCTACGCTGTCCCCCGTCGTAAAGCGGGATGCTAAGGGATACCCCGGCACTCATACCAAAGTTTTTACCGGGTTGGAAGGTAAACGACGAGCTGTATCCTCCATCGGTAAATAGGCTAACCTTTGGTTGGTACGCAAAGTCCACTTGCCGATCCGTATTCACCAGCTTAAGGCTATCTATCTCGAACTGCCGGTAGAATATGGTGCTTGAGAATTCGGATAGAGCTGCCAACTTTAGGTAGGGATCGGATAGCTGGGTAAAGGTGGTATCCTGAATACCGCAAAAGTAGTTAAGCTGCGCAAGGCAATTTTGAAACTGACTCCGTGCATTCTCCACCATCAGCTCCTGCTGCCGCAGAGCAACCACAAACGAAAGGTATTCGGTTTGCTTGACATCTCCCCTTTCGGTCATCTTTTTTAGAATAACCTCTTCCCTATTCAAAATACCGAATAGCTCGCCGTTAAAGTTGTACTGCTGCCAGCTACCAAAAGCAGTAATGTATAGCGATGCGATACTCTTCCTTAGCTCCTGCTCCGATATCTTTCCGGAGTTTAACGCCGACTGATTTTGTAGGGCAATGGCCTGGTAGCGGTTTTGCCAGCTCTGTTTTCCGGTTATTTCCTTCGACACCGTAAGCAACGCACTAACATTTGCCCCGTTGGTAATGGTATTATCGAACCCCCATCCCCGTACATTAGGGGCTAACACGCTATTCCCTATTACCGCAACCTGCACTCCCCTGCTTGCGGTAATCCGCATGCTATCTATACTCCCAATTTGCTGTTGATTTTGGTAGTCTTTTAGCAACGGACTATTCTGAATGGCTTGGCTAACGTAGTACTCCATATTTTTTTGCTGAGCACACACGCTCTGCATCGAAAAGACGGCTATCAGCAAGGAGAATATCACCTTCATTCGTAGCTATTTTTATTGTTTAGGATTGAATGGTACTCCATAATAATTTCGGCAAGGGTGGGTTCATCGTTAACCGGTTACCTTGAAACAACGTAATCGACACTTAGCTTAATTTTAGTAATTACATTTAACAACACCAGAACAATCGAGTAGAAATGGAAGGTTAAAAGAAAAAAGGTGTCCAACTATCATCGCCCTCATTGGAATCGAACTTCATTAAACACCTTCTTTATACCTACATTCTGCACCTTGGCCATTGCCTAGTAAGCGACAGCAGCAGGGATAGTAATCGTACCGTGTACTATTTCATTTAACGATATAATACTGATGGTGATTATGTGTAATGCTCGTCTCGATACAAAGACAATGCAACCTACACCACCACCTATTTTAGCGTTTCAAAATCCAAAATAGTAAAGGTATTTGGCTTTACTGCTGGACGGCGACTACCTGGCATAGTAGTCGACTCAAATTCGGCTGTGGGTAGGTACAAATGGTGCGTTGTGGTATCGACAGCTATCGTTTTAGCACCGGGCAGTGTTGGTATGGTTTCGATAACTTCAAACTTATTGGCGTTAACCTCCTGTACTACCGTTATGGAGCCTTCGCCATTTGAGGTGTACGCCCGCTTGTATTCGGGATCGAAGGCAACGCCATCGCACCTGTCGCCTATCGGTAACGTGGTAATAACCTTCCCGGTTTCGGCATCGGTAATGATCATCAGTTTGTTGCTGCAAACGCTAAACAAACGGTGGGTATTGTTGTCCAACGCCAAACCACTGGGCTCTTCGCCTGGGGCAATAGACCAATACTGTTCTACCTCTAAGGTCTTTGAGTTAATAACGTTGATAAGACCTTTATCCTCGATGTTTACATAAATTGTCCCCTTACCATCGGCAACCGGAAACTCAGGTCTTCCGTCTAAGGATATGGTGCCAACTACCTTATTGTCCTTTGCATCGATTACGGTTGAGCTGGAGCTGCCACCATTAAAGGTGAAAACCTTTTGCGAAAACGCATCGTAGAGTATGGCATCCGGATTCTTGCCCGTAACCTTCACCTTGGCTAGTACCTCCAGCGTTTTTAGGTTGAAAATGGTGACCGACGAGTCGCGTCCATTACTGGTAAACCCCTTATTTAAATCGGCAGCAATAGCAATGCCGTGAATGCCCTTAGTATCGGGAATGGTACCAACTAGTTTACCTGTTTTTATATCAATAGCCTGAGCAACCGTAGCGTGGGATACATAAATTCGGGAGTTAACCTCATCGACAGAGATGTAGTCCCATCCACCATTCCCCTCGATTGGGATTTTACCTATCAAGTTACATTTAGACTGAGCTTGTACCAAAGTACTACTACCAAGCAAAGCCACCAAGCCTAAGAGGAAACAGAACGTTTTCGTTGTTTTCATTGCCTTCATTCTTTAGTTTAGAACACATTTATGATATCTCAAAAAAAACCAATTTACAGCTAACCCTATTCACGCGAAACCAGCATCATAAAATAGCATTACCCAATTGCTACACATCACCCGAAAGGGTAATACAATGCAATCCGTTATGGTAGTCGTACCGAAGCGAGAGGTGGGAGCTCGTACAGATTTCCGATGCAATCGCTAAACCTAATCCGGTAGATTCGTTTCCGGAATTCTGCTTAACAAAACGCAGGAATAGCTTTTCGGGTGCCACATGTATCGGATTTCCTGTATTCGAAATAGCAAGCCTAGTTGACGAGGACTCAATCCTGATATTTCCCCCTGCAACGTTGTGCTTTATTGCATTACCAAGCAGGTTGTTGATCAGGATCTCGGCCAGGTAGGGGATCATGGTTACAACCAGCCGATGAGCGATAACGAGTTCAAGAGTAAGGTTCATGAAATCGACCAT
>CAXYUU010000167.1:0-7482 GCA_964292015.1 uncultured Acetobacteroides sp. | reverse complement strand
ACTAAGGTTTAAGTCTTTAAACTCCAATTCCTAATGTTTTAGTTATCTGCAAAAGTAGGAATAATAGTGGTAAAAACATCATCCTAAAACAGGGGAGGCGAAATATAAAGCTTTGTATAACTTGAGCATTCCCCCGAAAATGAGGGTTGCAGGGACTTCATCGCCCTTATTAAGGGTCTAATGGCGTTCTATATTTATGGTGATATGGAAAAAGTGACCGGGCTGCTCGGATGAATGGGGATTTCCGCTATTTTTGCCGGCATGAACTGCAAAACCATCATCCGGATGCTGGGTGGCAAGCCCTACACCCATCTCTTTTTCGATCTCGACCGTACGCTGTGGGATTTCGAGGCCAACGCGCGGGTTACCCTTAGCGACCTCTACCACGAGTTTGAGCTGTACAGCCATTTTAAATCGTTCGATGAGTTTTGCAAAACATACCAGACCCATAACGAGCGCCTCTGGGCCGAGTACCGTCATGGCCGGGTGGCTAAGGAAACGCTGCGCAAGCTGCGCTTTACCCTTACCCTTAAGTCGGCTAAGGTAAAGAACGATGCCCTCGCCAGCACGCTCGACATGCGCTACATTGCCGACAGCCCAACCAAAACTACGCTTATCCCCAACGCCATCGAGCTCATGGGGTACCTCAAGCAGCGCGGCTACCGCATGCTGCTTATTACCAACGGCTTTAACGAGGTGCAGTGGATAAAGATTAGGGCATGTGGGCTAGAGCAGTACTTCGACCAGATGCTCACCTCCGAGAATGTGGGGCATCAGAAGCCCGACGTGCGCATCTTCGAAAAGGCGCTTGCCGAGGCAGGGTGCAAACCCGGCAAGGCGTTAATGGTTGGCGACGACTTTGAGGTGGATATTGCCGGGGCTCGCAATGCAGGTATCGATCAGGTGTTCTTTAACCCCAACGGGCTCGACCGTTCGTTTAAGCCAACCTACGAAATCCGCAATTTGATGGAGCTTAAGGCGGTGCTTTAGGTTGTTACAGGTGGTACGGCTACCTGTCCTGTTAATCCGGAGGTTTCTTCTGTTGTTTTATTTACCTGCTCTACCTATGTACCTCGTACCGCTGATTGGCAAACGGATTTCTCCGACTTCCTCCTGATTAGCCGTGCAGGCAAATCATTTTTAGCTTGTCGTTTTCTACAATTTCAATCTCCTTCCCATTTATCCGAATAATGTGCTCCTTCCTGAATTCGGAAAGGATGCGGATGACATTTTCGGTGGTCATTCCAATAAGCTCGGCGATCTCCTTTCGCGATACGGGCAGCTCAAACGTACTATTTCGGTAAATATCGTTGGCAAAAAGTAGTAGGATGTAGGCAATGCGGCCTCGGAGGTTCTTGCTGTTTATCTCGTTGTGCCTGCGGATGATCTTATCGGTTGTTCTGCTAATGCGGGCCAGCAGGTCGAGCGCAAACTCTCCGTTGGTTCGAACCAAATTCTTTATCATTTCCAGATTGAACTCGCACACCATCGAATCCTCGATGGCGGTAATCGATAGGTTGTACTTGGTATCTGAAAATACCGATAGGATGCTGATCAGGTCGAACGGCAGGGCTATGGATATGATCTGGTCGTAGCTGGCCTCGGTAGCGTGGCGGTGCAGCTTTACCAGTCCGCTTTGTATGTACAGGAACGAGGTTATGGGATCGCCCTCGTGGATAATGACGGATCCCTTCTTAAAGAGCCGCTCGGTTTTGGCCGAGCAGTAATCCGACAGCTCGTCGGTTGATACGTGCTCGAAAATAAGGTTTCGCACAATACAATCCTTGCAAGAACACAGCTGCCCGTTACTGTCCATAGCGTTCGATTTGATGGCTTGGCATGATAAATATCATAACCTGATTTTAATCATACCCTTTTGCTGCTAAAGCGTTACTAACTCGTCGTACTATTGCAGGAGCAGCGGGAGTTGATTTTGAACGAAAGGTAAATAAAAAATCAAAGCTGCAACAGGTAAAGGTTAATCCACCCATTACAAAATAGCGACGATGAAAAGAGTTGTAATACTAGGAGCGGGCACCGCTGGCACCATCATGGCCAACAAGCTGGTTAAAGAGTTAGACCGTAAGGAGTGGGAGATTGTTGTTTTGGATCGGGATAACATCCACTACTACCAGCCTGGCTTCCTCTTTATTCCGTTTGGAACCTACAAGGCTACCGATGTGGTAAAACGGAAGGATGAGTTTATTCCGAAAAATGTAAAGTTTACTGTTGCCGATATCCGGAGTATTAACTCCGATAAAAATACCATCACCGTTGGCGAGGGCGAAACCATTAGCTACGACATTCTGATTGTGGCTACCGGAACCGTTCCTACTCCAGCCGAAACGCCCGGTTTGCTGGGCGATCGCTGGTACAGGAACATCTTCGACTTCTACACGTTCGAAGGTGCCGTTGCGCTGCACAACTATTTCAAAGACTTTACGGGCGGCAAGCTGGTGATGACCATCACCGAGCTGCCCTACAAGTGCCCCATTGCTCCGCTGGAGTTTGTGTTTTTAGCCGATGCGTTCTTTACCAAAAAGGGTATTCGCGACAAGGTGGAGATCATCTTTACCACGCCCATGTCGGGTGCGTTTACCAAGCCCGTTGCCACCAAGATGCTGAGCTCGGTACTCGAAGGTAAGAACATCAGCGTGGTTACCGACTTTTACGTAGAGGGTGTCGACGAGCAGCGGAATGTTATTCGCTCGTACGATGGCCGCGAGGTGGAGTTCGACTGCCTGGTGGTGGTGCCCGTAAATTTGGGCGATGAGCTTATGGCTACCTCGGGGCTGGCCGACGACATGAACTACGTGCAGGTCGACAAGCAAACGATGCAGTCGGTGCACAAGCCCAACATTTTTGCCATTGGCGATGCGGCCAACCTGCCAACCTCGAAGGCAGGGTCGGTTGCCCACTTTGCCGCCGATGTGCTGGCCGAAAACATTGTGGAGTATGCACAGGGCAAGGTTCTTTCGCACCAGTTCGATGGCCACGCCAACTGCTTTATCGAAACCGGCTTTGGCAAGGCCACGCTTATCGACTTCGACTATACCAACGAGCCACTTCCGGGTAGGTATCCGTATGCGGGCATTGGGCCGCTTCAGCTGCTTGGCGTATCGCGCCTAAACCACTTTGGCAAGCTGGCCTTTAAGCTTATTTACTGGGAGTTTTTGCTGAAGGATCGCAAGCTACCCATATCGAACAAGTTTAGCTTGGCCGGGAAAAAGGTTTAAGATAGCTGTTGGGATTGGGGCAGGAGTAGTATGTGACTACTCAACATCAATGGTATCATGACACACGATATGCGTATCACGAAAGTCGAACAAACAGTTTGACGGCTGTCTATTGTAGTTGGCGTAAGCCTCTTAATACGTGTGTCGTGATACCTTAAAAGGGAGCGGAGTAGCTTCAGTAACATCAACTTTAAAAAAAAGATATCATGGCACAAAAAGAGTATGCAGGCGTAATGGTAGAGGTAAACGAAGAGGGTTACCTCGAAATTGGCAGCCAATGGACCAAAGAGGTGGCTGCTGCAATTGCCAAGGAAAACAACCTCGACCTTACCGACAAGCACTACCAGGTAATCGATTTTTTAAGAGAGCGGGTGGCCAAGGGCGAAGCGCTCACCATTCGTAGCATTGGCAAGTCGGGCATTGTCGACATCAAGGGGTTTTACGAGCTGTTCCCCGGTGCACCACTTAAGCTGGCCACCAAAATTGCTGGAGTTAAGAAACCGCTAAGCTGCGTTTAAACATCATAAAACCAAAGGCTATGAGTAACGAAGAATATCCTTTAAAAAAGGTGTGCATTATATGCGCCAAAGGAAGTCTCGAAGATGTGTACGCATCGTTGGTAATGGCCAACGGAGCCGTAATGGAGGGTATCGAAACCAAGGTATTCTTTACCTTTTTCGGGCTCGACGCCATCACCAAAAAGCAGATGGGCAAGCTGCACACCGCAGCAGTTGGTAACCCCGCCATGCGCATGCCCGGTGGACTCCCATTCCCAACACTACTTGGCGCCATTCCGGGTGTTGAGGCTGGCGTATCGATGATGATGCGCGCCGAGATGGAAAAGCTCGACATCCCAACTGTACCCGAGTTTTTGGAGATGATAACCGCTGGTGGAGGCGAAATATTTGCCTGCAAGCTGGCGATGGATATGTTTAAGCTTAAGAAGCAGGATCTGAGCGACGAGGTTAAGGACGTTCTTACCGTTGGCCAGTTCTACGAGCTGTGCGGCGGACAGGGAACCCAAATCATCTTTACCTAGCATAAAGAGTTCGATGTGAAATTTGAATTGTAGATAGTCATGCTGCCGGATGCTTACCCTTGTCGGGTTGATCTTTCGGGCAGCGAAATGTTAGCTGGTCACATCGAACTCTCTGTTGTAACTTCACGCCCTTAGTACTAGTAAAAAGAGGCTGCACACCGTTTGGGATGCAGCCTCTTTGCCATTATCGTCGATGTATTAGCGGAGCTTTATTCGAAAGAATCGGAATGCTCAAGTAAACGAATTATCCAAGCTCTCCCTGTCTCGATACTTGTGCCTAACGTCTCTCATCTAATATCTCATATCTAATATCTCATATCTAAAATCTCATATCTCTTCCCCTATTTTCTTTTCTGCTTAAAGAGCCACTCAAAAAAGTCGGGCTGGTTGAATGCCGGAGTCCAGCTGTTGTGCTCAACACCGGGAAATTCGACGTAGCTAACCTTGGCACCAAGCTCCTTCAGGGCTAGGTAGGCCTGGCGCGAGCTATTGCACGGAACCGTTTGGTCGGCATCGCCGTGGTAGATGCGGAACTTCACGGTTTTGGCTGCCTCTTTAAGTCGGGGAGGGTAGGTGCCCCCACAAATGGGAATGGCCGCAGCAAACAGGTTGGGGTAGCGGGCCACCAGGTCGAAGGTGCCCATGCCGCCCATCGATAGGCCCATGATGTAGATGCGCTTATCGTCGACCTTTTGGGTGGCCTGGTAGCTGTCGATAAGCTCCTTTACCCGCTGAAGCGATGGCGCAATGGGCCTGTCGGCGAAGGAGCTCCAATCGATATTGGCGTTGTCGTCTCGTTTGGGAAGGTTGCTACCAATCCACGTATCCTCGGTGGGGCATTGTGGGAAGAGTACGATGGCGGGGTATTTCTCCTGGTTTACCGGGTTGGTAAACATTCGGGAGCCATGCTTTAGCTGCAGCAGGTTGTCGTTCGAGCGCTCGCCCGACCCGTGAAGGAAGATCACCAGCGGGGATTTCTTACCGGCCGCATAGTCGTTGGGGAGTAGCACCTGATACCTCAGCGTATCGCCACTTGCCGACACAAAGGTTTTCTTTTGGAACTGCTGTTGGCCAAACGAGATGCTCGCCAACAGGGTAAGGGTTGCGATTAAAAACCAGCTCTTCATTTATCTAGTGTTTATTTACCGCCGAAAAAAATGCCGACGGGTGTTCGGTTGTTTTTGACGTCGGAAAAGTACGCAATATCTGGGGCTAAGTAGCGTGTTCGACGAATTTGTGGGGTACAAAAAAAAGCGAGGCTGCAACTGCTTGCAACCTCGCTTTACTATGCTGTAGCGATAGCTTAGAACTTAAACGTTACCCCAAATTTGCCACCCGAAAAGGCGTTTGCACCGCCAAGCTCGAGGTTAATACCAAAGGCTGGGCTAAAGAAGTAGCGACCACCAACCTGAACGCCGAGTCCTAAACCCGACTCCTTGTCTCCGTAGTATTCGTGGTCGTAGGTGTACGAGTAGCCACCAATGTTTGCCCCTGCGTAAAAGTCGAAGCTTTTAGGGATGTTCAAAATACGGTTGAAGTGGTAGTTGGCGTTACCCGATAGACCCCAAACGCTGTAGTAGTCGGCTCTGTCGCGGAACGAGGTTTCGAATCCCAGCGAAAAATCGTTGCCAATTCCGAAATCCATGCCGAAGTAAACGGGCATGGTGCTTTCGCCCAGGCCAAATCCTGCATTAATCTGCTTTGCTCCCTTAGGAATAGGGTTTTGAGCTTGAGCGATTCCTGATAGTAGCGCAATTACGCTTACGATAAGTAGTACCTTTTTCATCATTTTTCTTTTTCGTATGGTAGTGTAGCGGGCAAAAAGCAGGCCAGTAGGTTTGGCGTAGTGCTATTTTGCTGCTGGTTGTTTATGGTTGTCGTGCCGTAATGTAGCCGCTGTAAGGCGGTTGTACCGCTGCGCGATTTTCCCGTTTGCCGGATCCGCAGCCTTGCGGGGATGCCCAAAAAGTCGGCAACGTGTGGAGCTTTCTCAACAGAAAGCCCACGCTTGTGCCTGGTTGGGCGATCCGGTTGGGTGGATTAAAATGGAACGTCGGAGTTGAAACCCCCTTTTCCGCCCATGTTAAACTCGCCACCTGCCGGGAAGCTGTCGCTGTTCATTTTCGACCCAACGGTAAAGGCCTGCGCGTTGCTATCCATGCCGGCGGCCGGCGAGGTAGCCTGCGGTTGCAGGGCGGGGTAGGCGTTAAAGTCGTCTTCGTCGAGGTCGCAGAACTTGGCACCCTCCTTTTGGAAGCGTAGGCGTACGTCGTCTACCGAGCCGTTACGGTGCTTGGCAACGATAATTTCGGCGATACCTATCAGCGAGTTTCCGTCCTCATCCTCGGTGTGGCCGTAGTATTCGGGGCGGTGGATAAACGACACGATGTCGGCATCCTGCTCGATGGCACCCGACTCACGAAGGTCGGAGAGCTGCGGGCGCTTGTTGCCTCCACGGGTTTCTACCGAACGGTTCAGCTGCGATAGGGCGATGATCGGGATGTTGAGCTCCTTGGCAATTGCCTTGAGCGAGCGCGAGATCATTGATACCTCCTGCTCGCGGTTACCCCGGGTTTCGGGTGGGCCAACCATCAGCTGCAGGTAGTCAATAATTACAATCTGAATATCGTGCTGTGTTTTTAGGCGGCGCACCTTGCTTCGGAATTCGAATATCGATAGGGCGGGGGTGTCGTCAATAAATAGCGGCGCCTCGGTAAGGGCCTTAATACGGGTTTCGAGCTGGGTCCACTCGTGCGGTTCGAGCTTGCCGTTCTTTATCTTGTCGGATGGAATACCCGTTTCGCCAATAATCAAGCGCATAACGAGCTGCACCGCGCCCATTTCGAGCGAGAAGAACGCCACGGCACGCTTGTGATCTACCGACATGTTACGGGCCATCGACAGGGTGAAGGCCGTTTTACCCATCGCCGGACGGGCCGCTACGATAATAAGGTCGGAGGGTTGCCATCCGTACGTCAGGCGGTCGAGTGCGGTGAACCCGGTGGGCACCCCGCTCAGTCCGTCGGTACGCTTGCCGGCCTCCTCAATAAGCTCGATGGCGCTCTTGATGATGCCGTCGAGCTTGAGCGCCTCCTTCTTTACGTTTCCTTCGGCCAGGTTAAAGATGTCCATCTGCGCGTTGTCGAGCAGCTCCAGCACGTCAATCGACTCGTCGAACGAGTTGCGCTGGATGTCGCTGGGTATGCG
>CAXYUU010000166.1:0-7484 GCA_964292015.1 uncultured Acetobacteroides sp. | reverse complement strand
GGTAAAATCGCCGAAATGGGTACTGGTGAAGGTAAAACGCTTGTTGCAACCCTTCCTGTATTCCTAAATGCACTTACCGGAAAAGGGGTTCACGTTGTAACGGTGAACGACTACCTTGCCCGACGTGACTCGGAGTGGATGGGACCTATTTACGAATTCCACGAAATGTCGGTTGATTGTATCGACAAGCACGATCCACACTCTGAGGCTCGACGCGCAGCATACAACAGCGATATTACCTTTGGTACCAATAACGAGTTTGGCTTCGACTATCTTCGCGACAACATGTCGTTCAACCCCGAAGATCTCGTACAGCGCAAGCACCAATTTGCCATTGTCGATGAGGTCGACTCGGTGTTGATTGATGATGCTCGTACCCCCCTTATTATTTCAGGACCAGTTCCTAAGGGCGAGATCCAACTCTTTAACGAGTTTAAGCCCAATATCGAAAAGCTTTACAATGTTCAACAGAAGCTAGCAACCCAGCTGCTATCGGATGCCAAAAGGCTAATTGCCGAAGGCAATACTGAAGAAGGTGGCAAGCTACTTTTAAGAGCGCATAAAGGTCTTCCTAAGTATAAGCCATTGATTAAATACCTTAGCGAAGCGGGTACCAAATCGCTTTTGCTTAAGACGGAGAACTTCCACATGCAGGACAATAACAAGCAGATGCACCTCATCATCGATGATCTGTACTTTGTTATTGACGAAAAGCAGAACTCTGTAGAATTAACCGACAAGGGTATCGACCTTATATCGAAATCTTTTGAAGATAAATCATTCTTTATTCTTCCAGACATTGGCGGAACCATTGCCGATCTTGAAAAGACTATAAGCGACCCTCAAGAAAAACTTGCCGCAAAAGATAAGCTACTCGAAGAGTATGCAATTAAATCGGAGCGCGTTCACACCGTTAGCCAGCTGCTTAAAGCTTACGCTATGTTCGAAAAGGACGTAGAGTACGTGGTGATGGAAAATAAGGTTAAGATTGTTGATGAGCAAACTGGTCGTATCCTCGATGGACGTAGATACTCTGACGGATTGCACCAGGCAATTGAGGCAAAAGAAAACGTTACGGTAGAAGCCGCCACGCAAACATTTGCAACGGTTACGCTTCAGAACTTCTTCCGTATGTACCACAAGTTAGCAGGTATGACGGGTACTGCTGAAACGGAGGCTGGTGAGCTTTGGTCTATTTACAAGCTCGATGTTGTTTCGGTTCCAACCAATCGCCCTGTTGTCCGTAAGGATATGGAAGATATGGTTTTCAAAACCAAGAGGGAGAAATACAACGCCGTAATCGACGAAATCGATATTCTAACCAAAAATGGACGTCCAGTACTTGTTGGTACAACCTCTGTTGAAATTTCGGAATTACTATCGCGAATGCTTAAGCTTCGGGGTATTAAGCATAACGTACTAAATGCAAAGCAGCACCAGCGCGAAGCTGAAATTGTTGCCGAGGCAGGTTATACCAGTCAGGTAACCATTGCAACCAACATGGCCGGTCGTGGTACCGACATTAAGCTTTCTCCAGAAGTTAAGGCTGCCGGTGGTTTGGCTATTATTGGTACCGAGCGCCACGAATCGCGCCGTGTAGACCGCCAGCTGCGTGGTCGTGCCGGTCGTCAGGGAGACCCAGGATCATCACTATTCTACGTTTCGCTTGAGGATGATTTGATGCGCCTATTTGGCTCCGACCGTATGTCGAAGATGATGGACCGTCTTGGTCTGAAGGAAGGCGAGGTTATTCAGCACTCGTGGATATCAAAATCTATTGAGCGTGCTCAGCGCAAGGTTGAGGAGAACAACTTCGGTATTCGTAAGCGCCTACTTGAGTACGACGACGTAATGAACTCGCAACGCGAGGTTATCTATACCCGTCGCCGCCACGCCCTAAACGGCGAACGTGTTGAAGTAGATATCGACAACATGATGAACGACTTCTCGCTAACTCTAGCAGAGCAAGTTCATGGCAAGATGGATTACGACGAATTCGAACTTGAATTTATCAGACTACTCGGAATTGAAGTTACCATTACTGAAGATGAGTTTCATTCGCTAAACGAGCAGGCTCTTTCGGATCGGATTTATGACAACATAAAGACTGTTTACGAACGGAAGACGCTACAAATTGCCCAACATGCTTGGCCAGTAATTAAAGATGTATTCGAACATCAGGCAGCACAATACCAAAATATTGTGGTACCTATTACCGATGGTAATAAAGGCTTTAACATTCTTGCGAACCTCAAAAAGTCGTACGAGCCACGAGGGAAAGAGGTTATTAAATCGTACTCTAAAACCATTATGCTTGTTACTATTGACGAGCACTGGATGGAGCACCTTCGCGAAATGGACGAGTTAAAGCAGTCGGTTCAAAATGCTACTTACGAGCAAAAGGATCCGCTACTGATCTACAAATTCGAGTCGTACAACCTATTCCGCGCAATGCTTGAAAAGGTTAACCGCGATGTGCTATCATCATTACTTCGTGGTCACATTCCATTCCGCGAAACAGAAGAACAGAAACCTCAAATGCAGGAGGTTCGCGAGAATCGCCAAAAGGTAGATCTCAACCGTTTAAGCACCAGCCGTAACGAGTTGTCGTCGAACACAAGCGAGCCAAAACGCAACGAACCGGTTAAGGTTGGCAAGCAGATTGGTAGAAACGACCCCTGTCCTTGTGGTAGCGGCAAGAAGTATAAGTCTTGTCACGGTCTAAACGAATAACATTAAAAGTTGAAAATACGAAGCGGTCTGTAGAAATACAGACCGCTTTTTTTTACAATGTGTGGAAATAATTCAACAGAATTTCCACACAAATAAAATGCTAATTCAACAGCAAAGCAGCTCGTATTTATATAGCCAAATGATAGCTAACCATTTGCATTAAGACTATCATTTACTCTCCTATATTCTAACCAGCATTTCAATCAATATCCTCAATAGGCACAGTAATTGCAACTATAAAAGTGTTGCCAGTATGAAGCAACAGAAATACCAAACCTGCCCCATTTTTCACACACGATAAAGGACAGAGATTCAGCTATTCTGATCTCTGTCCTTTCCATTTAAATACAAAAGCGCCCAATTTACGGACGCTTTTCTGTGTAATTATCAAGCAAATTCATCAAATTGAAAGCTCATTAAATAACCGAATTGGCGAAGTAGTGAATTGCCGTATCTTCCGATTTCCAATCCTTCCTATTTTCTGATACAAAGGTACTCGTCACTTCTATTTGATTATCGATATGATAAACTATCACCACCTTAACCATACCATTCTCCTCTGCTAAATCTAGGCTTTCTACATGAACCGAAGTTATACCTGCATCTAATGCTTTACATGCTTTTGAATTTTGATATATTTGAACAGGTTTCAAATTACCATTAGCATCTTTAAGAACACTCTTTACCACTTCGGTAGTTAGGGCTTTTTGCAGGAAATAGTAGCTGAGACGATTGCTATCATTCGCACTAATTGCATTTGCTAAATATCCTATTAGAACGAAAATTCCAACTAGAATAAAACTCCTTGTTTTCATCGTAGTATAATTTAAGTAAGACAATAAATTTAAAATCATTTACACCGTAAATGACCGTAGATGAAAAGATGTGCACAAGCTAATCGACTACAAAATCAGGCTGCTCAACGGACATGCTATCCTTTTTACCTATCCTTTTTGCAGATCCACCTATAAGACGATGATGAGCTCAAAATGTGACCACCAAAACGACACATTAGCTTTATTTAGGCAAGAATAAAATCAAGAATAATCAGCGTGTAACGCTAACCCATATATTATAAATGTCAATAGGCTTACGCTCGGTAGCAAAAGCACGTATTCAGACTAAACGAATGCTACTTAATATGTAAAATATAGTTCGTCGACGTATTTACGCGGCAGCATCGCACTATACTGCAAATAAAAATGCCCATTAAATGGGCACTTATTTAAATTAGAACATCATAAAATACGCGAATTAAATATCACCTGAATTAAGATGGTAAATGGTGGAATCTTAATCTACTCAAACCGCTACTTCGTCTTTTTATCGGCCAAATCGATAAGCGCAAACATCTCGTCGCGATACTTGGCCGCCTCTATAAAGTTCAGCGACTTGGCCGCCTTCTCCATATTATCCTTGGCCAGCTGAATCGACTTCTGAATTTCGCTCTTAGACATGTAGCTAAGTACCGGGTCGGCAGCAACGCTAATCTTGGTGGGCTCGACATAGGTCTTACCTTCGGTTTGCTTGGTATTCGAGTCGGTGCTAAACGAGCTTTTCGACGATTTGTACACCTGTCGAGGGGTTATGTTATTCTCGATGTTGTACAGCGCCTGCTTCTCGCGCCTGCGGTTGGTTTCGGTAATGGTTTTATCCATGGCCGCCGTAATTTTATCGGCATACATAATAACCAACCCGTTTAGGTTACGGGCGGCACGCCCGGCTGTTTGCGTTAGCGAGCGGGCCGAACGCAGGAATCCCTCCTTGTCGGCATCGAGAATGGCCACCAACGACACCTGGGGCAAATCGAGCCCCTCGCGCAGCAGGTTTACCCCCACCAGCACGTCGAACAGTCCGGCTTGAAGATCCTCCATAATCTGAATACGCTCCAACGTTTCGACATCGGAGTGGATGTATCGGGTACGCACGTTCATGCGGATTAGGTACTTTGTTAGCTCCTCGGCCATACGCTTGGTGAGCGTGGTTACCAGAATGCGCTCCTCCTTGTCGGCGCGCTTAAAAATCTCCTCCAGCAAATCATCTATCTGATTTACCGTTGGACGAACCTCAATTACCGGATCGAGCAGCCCTGTTGGTCGAATTACCTGCTCCACCACTACCCCCTCGCTCTTTTCGAGCTCGTAATCGGCAGGTGTTGCGCTTACGAATACCACCTGGTTCATGAGCGATTCAAACTCATCGAACTTAAGCGGGCGATTGTCGATGGCGGCAGGGAGACGGAAACCGTACTCCACCAGGTTGTTCTTACGCGAGTAGTCGCCCCCGTACATGGCCCGAACCTGCGAAATGGTTACGTGGCTTTCATCTATAATAATTAGCCTATCATCTGGAAAGTAGTCTAGCAAACAGAAGGGACGCATCCCCGGCTTGCGGCCATCGAAGTAGCGGGAGTAATTTTCGATGCCCGGACAGTAGCCGAGCTCCTTAATCATCTCCATATCGTACTCCACGCGCTGCTTAATGCGGTTAGCCTCCTGATGCCTGCCCATATTATTAAAAAACTCCACCTGCTGGTATAGGTCATCCTGAATTTGACGGATGGCGTCGTGCATTCGCTCCTTGGTGGTCACAAAAATGTTGGCCGGATAGATGAGCACCTCATCGGGGGTGTCAATGATCGAACCCGTTAGCGGATCGAATATTTCGAGACTCTCGATTTCGTCGCCCCAGAACGAGATACGGTAGGCGCTATCGCTGTAGGCGAGGTACACATCTACGGTATCGCCCTTCACGCGAAAGCGGCCACGCTTAAACTCAATCTCGTTGCGCGAGTAAAGGCTGTCGACCAACCCGTACAGCAGCTTGTTGCGGCTGAGCAGCTGTCCACGGTGCAGCTTTATGGTGGTGGCATGAAAATCTTCGGGGTTGCCAATACCGTACAGGCACGAAACCGACGACACCACAATCACATCGCGCCTGCCCGAAAGCAGCGTGGAGGTGGTGCTCAAGCGAAGCTTTTCGAGCTCATCGTTTATCGCTAAATCTTTTTCGATGTAAACCCCCGAGGTGGGAATGTAGGCCTCGGGCTGGTAGTAGTCGTAGTAGGAGACAAAGTACTCCACCGCATTGTCGGGAAAGAAGGATTTAAACTCGCCGTAAAGCTGAGCCGCCAACGTTTTATTATGGCTAAGGATGAGCGTAGGTCGCTGAAGCTGCTGCACCACATTGGCCATGGTAAAGGTCTTGCCCGAACCCGTTACCCCAAGAAGCACGTTGTACTTGCTACCGTCGTTGATATTGTTAACCAGCTGACGAATGGCTTCGGGCTGGTCGCCGGTTGGCTTAAATTCGGATGTGAGCTTAAAATCCATTACGTTTCCCTTATCGTGAACAGCAAAAATACTAAATTCATGCGTTATCCTACACCTATTTGGAAGTTGGGTTGCCACATGGGCTAAAAAATCACATCACAAATCCGGCTATCCGCATCTCACAATTAAAAAAGAGGTAACCTCCTAAAGGGATACCGATGCTATCGACGAAAAATGGAGGCCGACACCCACCAAGTAGATCACCTCGAAAATTAACCCATCGGTAGCGATGCCCCATGCATCCACCTCGATGTAAAAAGCATCGATGACCCTGCTATTTATATCGACGACCTTGCAATTTGCACCGATGACCCTGCTATTTGCATCGATGCCCCTGCAATTTATATCGATGACCCTGCAATTTGCATCGACGACCCTGCAATTTATATCGACGACCCTGCAATTTGCACCGACGACCCTGCAATTTGCATCGACGACCCTGCTATTTGCACCGATGACCCTGCAATTTGCACCGATGAGGATCGTTAAAGCGCCCCCATTCGTTTTAGTACTACCATATTTTTCTTCACCAGGTTGACGTCCTCGATGATGGAGGTGGCCGAGATGGTTGCGCCGCTCATGGAGTCGACATTTTTATGGTATTCGAACAGGTAGTCGATCGTTTTATTGGCAAACTGCTTAAGCCACGATCGCCCCGTAATGGCCTCGCCATGTGGCGATCGGTAGTCGAGCACCTTTACCTGCCGGGTCGACAGGTTTCCATCAAAAATTACGGCGTAGTCGAAGGTTTCGCTTCGCCCTTTGGCTCTCGACACGTAGGCATAGCCCACCGTGCCCCCCTCCTTTTTCACCTGGTACAGGCTACCATCGGGCATTGGCTTTGCCAACCCCTTTTGGAGATTATCGCTAAGCGTCAGGCAGGTTAAGGTGTATCCGCTTTCGAAGCTATCCTTCACAAGCGACATCAGCTTTTTATTCGAATGCGATGACAGGTTTAGAGGTGTACCTGCCGATGCGGTTACGGCAATAAGAAGGAAAACAACAATCAGCTTTTTCATTATTCAATTTAAAATAGCCGTAAAATGAGCTGCCGATACAAACCTCGGCACCATTTTACGGCATTATATGCGTACTATTTTATTGTGTAGATTTAAAAAGTTACCCCAACACCTAGGTTAAGAGTGCCTATTGCCGAGTCGTCGGCTTTCGATTTGGCCAGCTGGTAGTCGGCCTTAAGCATCGCCCCCTTTGCAATACGGTAGCCAACCCCAAATATCCACTCCTGTCGGTTGTAGGCATCCTTCCTGACACTACTACCCGCAACCTTGTAGTTGGTATCGTAGCTTTCGAAGCGTACAAATGGAATTACGGCACCATCTCCGCTGCTATTTTTGGTAAGCAGATCGTACGAAACCTCGAGGTAGTAGCCCAACATGGCCGATCCCAAATCCTTTTTGG
>CAXYUU010000165.1:0-7491 GCA_964292015.1 uncultured Acetobacteroides sp. | reverse complement strand
ACTTTCGCTACTGCGCCTTACATTCTGGCAACTGCGACTTACATTCTGGCTACTGCGACTTACACTCTGGCTACTGCGACTTGCATTCTGGCTACTGCGACTTGCATTCTGGCTACTGCGACTTACACTCTGGCTACTGCGACTTGCACAATCGCTACTGCAGCATGCACAATCACCCGGTTGATCATCACACCGCCTTAGAACCTCGCCAACCCCTGTATGGGGTCGAAAAGCAGGAATTTCTCCTTAAAAAAACATCCTACTCCATTTCGAAGATTAGCCACCGCAGGCATAGGATACGCTTGGTGCTATGTCGCGCCGATTCCATTACGTCTGCTCCTTTAATTTTAAAAAGCAAAATCACCGGCATAACAGGTAGTTTCGCTGGCTCCTATTTACTAATTTTGAAGAATTGTAAAAATATTATGCTTGTGGCGTAACATTTCAATTTTCACCTACGTCATTGGGTTAGAAAAGCAAAAATATGGAAGCAGGGTCTAGCTTTAAAAACATACATCAGGAGCTGATTGAAGGCTGCAGAGCCTTTCGATCCAATTGCCAGATGGAGATTTATAAAATCTACTTTAAGTCGATGTACAATACGGCTTTTAGAATGGTGCACCATAGTGCAGAGGCAGAAGATTGCATGCAGGAAGCATTTCTAAAGGCATTTACCAAGATAGACAGCTATCAAAACGAAGTTAGCTTCGGGGCTTGGTTAAAGCGTATCGTCGTAAACACGTGCCTCGACAAAATGCGGCAGCGCAAGCTAGAGTTTGCTCCAGATGACAAGCTCCCCGATAAGGAGGATGAGTCCTCCGAAATAGATTGCGATGAAAACATGACGGTAGAGTGCATAAGGCGATGTATCGAAATGCTCCCGGAGAATTACCGAATTGTTGTCAACCTCTTTTTGATAGAAGGATACGATCACGAAGAAATTGCCGAAATCCTTCACATTTCAAATGCAGCTTCACGAACTCAGCTGCACCGTGCCAAGCAAAAATTGGGAGTTCTAGTAAAAGAAAAACAGAAAAACTTTATATAATGGCTCGAATTGAGGATTACATCAGAAACCATCGTGATGAGTTCGATATCGAAAACCCATCGGACGACCACTTTAAACATTTTGAGCAAAAGTTGACCTTCGTCAACGCATCAAGCCAACCCAAAGCGAGTAGGAGGTTCTCCTTCGCCCAAGTTGCAGCGGTAGCACTTTTTCTTGTCGTATCCACACTGCTGTTCGACAAGCTCTACACCTCTACCGATGAGTATAGCGATGAAATCAGGGTTATCAAAAATAGCTACAACGAGGTATTGAATACCAAGTATAGGCAAATCAACATTGCCGTAGATAAGCTGCCCGAATCCGTGCGCAAGGATTACGAAAGGCAAGTCGAAAGCATCAAAAAGCAAACAACGGTAATGGAAAAAGCATCCAAAATTTCGGAAAACAACCCCGAAATACGTCAAGCACTCATGATGCACTACCGCAAAACGGATAGAATCCTGACTAAAATGGCTATCAAAGCCGAAAGAACCGAACAATTAAACGAACAAAACTCGAAGTAAAATGAGAACTTTAAATAGAGTGGCATCTTTCTCCTTTTTCCTTTTAACAATACTATTTTGCTCATCATTTACAGTCGAACCAAGCTTCGACTCCGACTACGAAAACGATGCAAAGGCAGAAAAAATAATGTCGAAGGAGTTTGCGTACAACAGCAACACCAGCCTCGAGGTGTACAACACCTACGGCAACGTAAAAATATCGCCCTGGAAAAGCAACAAGGTTAGGGTCGATGTTTACGTAAAATACGATCCAAGCATAAGCGGCAAGAACGAATACGCCTCCAAAAGCTACCGAGTAGAAATCTCACAAACCGGAAACCGCATTAAGGTGGAAACAAAACACCTTCGGAGCAACATTAAGCATACCATAAACTATGTAATTTATGCTCCCGCGTCAATCGAGTCAAAGACAACCGTCAAGTATGGCGATGTTGCACTTGGCAGCTTAAGCGGCTATGTAGATGTCGACCTAAAGTATGGCGACCTTTATGCCGAAAAGCTCAGCTTTGGTAATGCCCAAAAGGCAAATAGCATTAAAGCCGCCTATGGAGATGTGGCAATCAAGGAGGTTTCGTGGTTAAACCTATCAATCGAATACGGCAACTTCGCCCTTCAATCGGGTTATGCAATTGGCATAAATGGTTCCTACTCCGATTTTAAAATCGACAATGCAAAGTTTGTAAACTCTGCATTAAGCTACTCCGACCTTAAATTTGGAACGCTTAGCTCAATAAAGGGTAAGCTGGTTAACACCGACATCAAAATCGATAAGCTGTACGAAAATATGGTTCTTGCCCTCACGTATAGTAACGTAATTATATACAGCGTGGATGGCAGCTTTAAAAACATAGATTTGCAGGGCAGCTATTCCGATGGAAAGATCACCTTTCAAAACGATGCTTCATTCAAGCTCAATGTCACCTCTAAATACTCCGACTTTAAGCTGTACAACCTTTCGGGTGGGTCGCAAAACTTCGAGAGCTCCTTCAGCAAAATCATCGGAAACAATCCATCTAAAAACGTCCACATAGTTTGCAACTATGGAGATTGGACGCTGAGGAAAAACTAGCAACGATAAATAGCTCAACAAAAAAGCGCACCTGTTTAAACGGTGCGCTTTTTTGTTTCCAGTCATTTAGCGATCATATCCGAACGCTATTTCCTTCCCGCAGTGCTAGTCGACCGCTTAAGAATGTCTGACGCTTGGTAAACCTTTGCGAGTAGCGATGGAGATAGCAGCTTACCTTCTTTTTCGATGTAGGCTTCAACTATAGAATAGTCGTTCTTCGACGAATGCCCATAAAGAAGTGCGGCAATCCAGCTTTTAGGAAAAAAGATATCGCCTGTTTGCTGTATTTCCGGTAAAATCGATAGGCCTTTAGCAAGGTATTCCTTCGATTCTTCGCTCCGAATGGGATGGTTTAGGTACTTCAGCGCATCTGCAACCCAAGCCTCCTGCTTGCGATTCTCAACATGTAGCAGCGTTTCGAAGAATTTATCGCGAGCTATTTTGTTAGGAGCAACAGCCATTGAAACAAAGTCGAACCTACGTAGATTGTCGATGTTTTTAATACGCTTACGGGCAAGCGATAGGATACCACTGGCATCATCAGGTTTTTGAATGCTTAGCTCAAAGGCTATATTTTGAAGATCAGGGCTCGCAATCCAGCTATTATCCTTTACAACTTCAGCTTTCCAAATATCAAGCATGCGCTCTACAGACTCATCACTTTTCATCAGTCTAGAGATCGTTCTCAAATACTGAATCATCAGCTTTTTATCCTTCGTACTTGAGTAGGCTTTCCATAGCGCAGCTTCAAGCATAGCTGCCGATTTCACATCAGTAGCTGGTATATAGTAAAGTTGTGTCGTCAAAATATAGTCGAGTGCCAAATTTATGATTTGCTCATTTGTCTCCTTCTCCGCCACCCTGCTAAGCAAGGCAACCATCGAAACACCATCGAAATTACCATTTAGCATATTTTCGTAAAGGTTAATCAGGCACGAAGCCCGGTGCATCGGATTTTCCATATTAAAGTAGCTGGAAGCTATCGAAGCGCAATTCACAGAGTCGAGCTCAATGTACCCATATCCGAATCCGTCCGAATTAGCAATAGTGTAGTCGCACGTTTTCCCCCATTTCGAAAAGTTAAACACCTGCTTGTTATCACCCGCTCCTCCCAACTTAAGAACTTTCGAATGTGATTTTCCATTTATGATCCCCGAAAACTCGACTAGCTGCAGATACGGCAGCTGCATAAAGTTGGGACTCTCTTGCTGAACGATTAAGCCACTACCAGAGCCATCTTTATGGTATTCATCGTATGTATAGGTTGGCATACCAGCACTTTCTATCCAACTTTTACTCCAATTCGAAACGCTAAACTTGGTATGCTTATCAAAAACAGCAACCAAATCATTCCACGCAGCATTGCCCAACGAGTACTTTTTCAAATACTCGCGCAGCGCATTTTGAAAAACACTAGGCCCCATCAACTTTTCCAACGAACGAATCGCTACTGGTGCTTTGTGGTAAATAATATTTCCATACATCGTACCGGCAAGATTCAAGTTATCGAGTTTTTGTCGAATAGGATTGGTTCCTAAAGTCCTATCTTCGGCATATGCCTTTGGGGCATGGGCAACCATAAACTGTAGGTCGCTGTTTACTTCGGGGAATAAATCCTTCACAATCTTATCTGCAAAGAAGCCGGCAAAAACCTCCTTCATCCATACATCGTTAAACCACTTCATGGTTACTAAGTCCCCAAACCACATGTGTGCCGTTTCGTGGGCAATAAGCTCTGCTCGTGCCAACTTTTCTTGAGTAGTGGGATTTTCGCTTAGCCACATTTTCGAGGCCGTGTAGTAAACCGAACCGGGATGCTCCATTCCCCCAAACTGGAAATCGGGGATAATAGCCAAATCGTACTTCGAAAAGGGATACGGAATTCCGGTATAATCCTCCATAAACTTTACCGAATAGTCAACCATGCTAAATAGGGAATTGATATTCTGAGCAACCTTTTTGGCATCGTTCTCGCGATAGAGAATGGTGTACTTTTTCCCGCCAATCTCTTTATGCGCTGTAAAAAACTTACCCGCTGTGAACGAAAAAAGGTAGGTACTTATGAGCTCAGATCGCTTAAATTTGAGGGATACGCGCTTTCCCTGAGTTATGGCAGAATCGGCTACATAGGCATTCGAAATGGCCGTCCAGCCTTGAGGAATCTCTAGCTCCAGATTGAAGTGAGCTTTCAAATCGGGCTGGTCAAAGCAAGGGAAAACCGTTCTAGCCCTATCGGGCACAAAAAGGGTGTACATAAAGTCCTCCTTTCGGTTAAGAGCCTTATCTCCCGCTTCAAATTCAATGGATACCGCATTGCCCCTCTTTTTAAAGTAGGATGCAGGTATAACAATGTGCTCGTTTACCAGCTTGTACTCCGCCTTTATATCGTTGCATAGCACGCTTTTAATGCTCGTATTGCTCCCCGTAAAATCGAGAATAACACGCCCCACCCCTACTTTAAAATCGAACCGAATAGTTTCGGTTCCCAGTACAGGCTTGCTTACCGAATCGGGAATGCTAAACCGGATATGGTACGACAAATTGCCAATATCGGCAGAACGTTTTTCTGCCATATCTTGCGAAACGCCAAGTTGTATATCATCTTGAACAACCGCCTTGGCGCACCCAAACATGGTGTTTGCGACAAAGATCCAAGCAACAAAAACAAGCTTCATTCTCATTAGTATATTTCTTAACGATTAGCCGAACATGCGCAAATGTAAGCAAATGGCGAATAGTCCATGTTTTTTGAGCGCATTTAATTAGCAGCCTATGCTTCTGCTGTTTTACAACATGTTTAGTCGCATTTCCTGCCTAAGGCATTCTAGCCCGGCAATCACTCAAGCTACTATAGCACTTGTATATGACCACAGATTACCAACGGAATACTGATAAACTAATAACACACCCCTTTAAAACATGCTGTAAATCATATCTTTTTTTATGCTGTAGACGGTACAACAACAAGGATTATCTTTATTTTTGCGACATCTTTTTAAAGTATATGTTTGACTTATGAAAAAGGAAATGAAATTCGTAACGGCTGCAGAAGCGGGTAAGGTTATTAAATCTAACGACAGGATTCACTTAAGCAGTGTTGCTAGTGCGCCACAAGTGCTAATTAACGCAATGTGCGAACGTGGTAAGAATAAGGAATTTTACAACGTAAGAATCCACCATCTACACACTGAAGGAGCTGCACCTTATGCAGATAAAGAATTCGAAGGAATTTTCCAGCTCGAATCGTTCTTTGTTGGTCACAACGTACGTAAGCAAACTCAGGCTGGTTACGCAGATTACATTCCTGTATTCCTAAGTGAGACGCAACGGCTGATCCGCGAAGGCTACCTTCCTATCAACGTAGCAATGGTTCAGGTATCGCGCCCTGACAAGCACGGCTTTGTTTCACTTGGAACTTCGGTTGATGCAACTCTTGCTGCTATACAAACTGCAGAAATCGTTATTGCTGTTGTTAACGAAAACGTACCTCGTGCATTTGGTGATGCCATGATTCCAATGGATATGATCGACTACTTTGTAGAAGATAATACCCCTCTTATGGAAGCTCATTTCTCTGAACCAGATCTTATCGAGCAGGCCATTGGTCGTCACGTTGCGGCTCTTGTTGAAGATGGTGCAACCCTTCAAATGGGTATTGGTGCAATTCCAAACGCGGTGCTTGCACAGCTGGGCAACCACAAAAACCTTGGTGTACACACCGAAATGTTTGCCGATGGTATTCTTCCTCTAGTTGCTTCTGGCGTTGTTAATGGTGCCAACAAGTGTATTGATAAGGGTAAGCTGGTTTCTACCTTCCTAATGGGATCGAAAAAGCTGTACGACTTTGTTGACGACAACCCTGGCGTACTAATGATGGACGTGGCCTACACCAACTCTGTAGAAAACATCTCGAAGAACCCAAAGGTAACCTCTATTAACTCGGCACTTCAAGTTGACCTTACAGGTCAAATTTGTGCAGACTCACTTGGCACCCTATTTTATTCAGGTGTTGGTGGCCAAATCGACTTTATCAGAGGTGCTTCGTTCTCTTCAGGTGGTAAGCCAATCATTGCAATGCCTTCGGTTACCGCAAAAGGTCTTACCAAAATTTCGCCAATCCTAACTCCTGGTGCTGGTGTTGTTACTACTCGTTCTAACATGCACTGGCTTGTAACCGAGTACGGAGCAATTAACCTTTACGGTAAGACGCTTCAGGATAGGGCTAAGCTAATCATTAGCATTTCTCACCCTAATCATCAAGAAGCGTTAGACAAAGCGGCATTCGAACGTTTTGGTCCTCACTTCCACTTTGTAAATACAAACTTGTAGTAGACTACTACCACATACAGCATAGCAATGGCGGTTGTCTCCTCAGACACCGCCATTGTTTTAACAAATAATCGGTATATAATTGGTTGTCCTCCTATTTTTTAACAATAGAAGGTGTTGATTTAGAATCAAAAGTAACCTACCTTTACCGTTCAAACTTAGAATACCCCAAGATCATGGCTAGTGTAAAGCA
This sequence comes from uncultured Acetobacteroides sp., assembly GCA_964292015.1. Lineage (GTDB taxonomy): Bacteria > Bacteroidota > Bacteroidia > Bacteroidales > ZOR0009 > Acetobacteroides. The sequence goes on along the minus strand of CAXYUU010000165.1, from coordinate 328 downwards.
TCTTAAAAAAAAGGTAAAATCGCTTTGCGAGAACTTACAAAATGAATGTTACGTAGAGCTGCTATTTGGTACCAGCAACGAAATCGAGCTTGTTTGGAGCATCATGACCCGATGCAGCAAAGCGCAGAATGATATTATTCGCGAAATTAACGCAAAGGACATAAAGGCGCTTCCTCCTAAGGAGCGTAAGGTGTACTACAAAGCTATCACCGACAGCTTTTATAAAAAAACGTTAGGATTCATCAACGATTTAAACACCATCATCCCTTAGAAGTAGCGCGTACTAAAGCGCTTCATCTCTTTAGCCTGCAGGTTTGCATTCCCCTCG
>CAXYUU010000164.1:0-7513 GCA_964292015.1 uncultured Acetobacteroides sp. | reverse complement strand
GCCACGCTATCGCCTACCCCGTTTGCCTGCTTCTACAAGCTACGCGACCGGTACCTGATGTCGGCATCGCCCGAACGGTTTATGCTCAAGCAGGGCGACAAGATTATTTCGCAGCCCATCAAGGGAACCATCAGGCGAGGAAGCACGCCAACCGAAGACCAGGCGCTAAAGGTCGAGCTCCGAAACAACCTCAAGGAGCAGGCCGAAAATGTAATGATCGTAGATTTGGTGCGAAACGACCTCTCGCGTACGGCAAAGGATGGTACGGTAAGGGTTACCGAGCTATTTGGGATCTACCCGTTTAACCAGGTGTTCCAGATGATTTCGACAGTGGAATCGGAGGTCGCCGAAGGAATCAGCGGTGTGGAAGTCATAAAAAACGCCTACCCCATGGGCTCGATGACGGGTGCCCCCAAGGTGATGGCCATGAAGCTCATCGAGGAGCTCGAGCTCACCAAGCGGGGGCTCTACTCGGGAGCGGTGGGCTTTTTCACCCCTTCGGGAAACTTCGACTTCAACGTGGTTATCCGCAGCATACTGTACAACCAGCCGGCGCGGTTCCTGTCCTTTTCGGTAGGCAGCGCCATTACCTTTAACTCGAATCCCGAGGCAGAGTATGCCGAATGCCTTGTAAAGGCCAAGGCAATTAGGGAAGTACTGGGAAATAAGATATGAGATGTGAGACATGAGATATGAGATGTGAGAACGAATCTAAAATCTAATGTCTCAGATCTAATATCTTAATTAACCCACTACCTTTACCACAAAACCGACGATAATGCCACTAACTGCAAGCTTCCATCGATTTGTTTCCAAAAATGAGCTCTTCGACAAGGACGATCGAATTTTGGTTGCCATCAGTGGGGGGGTCGACTCCTCCACCCTACTGCACCTACTGGTAAGCACCGGATATAACGTAGCCATTGCCCACTGCAACTTCGGCCTGCGCAACGACGAATCGGATGGCGACGAGCAGTTTGTTCGAAAGCTTCAGCAGCAGCATCAAATCGAGGGGTTCTACATCCGGTTCGACACCGAATGCGAGGCTGCCAAAGCTGGCGAGTCGATACAAATGGCCGCGCGCAGGCTCCGGTACGACTGGTTTAAGCACCTCTGTAATACCGAAAACTACCAGTATATCGCCATCGGCCACAATGCCGACGATGTTGCCGAGACATTTTTCCTCAACCTCACCCGCGGCACCGGGCTTAAGGGGCTAACCGGCATCAAGCCCAAAACGGGCAGGGTGGTACGCCCACTCCTCTTTGCCACCCGCCTCGATATAGAAGGCTACGCACAGCAGCACGACCTAAACCACCGCGAAGACTCGTCGAACCGGAAGGATAAGTATGCCCGAAATCGAATTCGCCTCAACGTCATCCCCCAGCTAAAGACCATAAACCCCTCGTTTAGCCAAACCATGCTCAACAACATTTCGAGGTTGCAAATGGTGGAAGATTTGGTTACCCAGGAGGTGAACCGCTTTAAGCAGGAGGTGGTAACCTGCCGAGGCGAGGAAATTCGCATCAGCATTCGCAAGCTGAAGTTTAACCGCAATGCACCGCTGCTGCTCTACGAATTTTTAAGCGAATACGGATTCAACAGCAGCCAAACCGAAGGCATCATCCGATCGGTAGAGAATGGGGAGCCCGGAAGCCAGTTTTTTGGGCCGAGCCACCTGCTGCTTCGCGACAGGAACGACCTCATTCTAATGCCCTCTAAAAAAACGACGCCCAGCAACGAGCACCTTATCCAAAGCGACACCATCTACATCAGCGCCCCTGTAAAGCTCGAGCTTGAGGTTCGCAGCTTGTCTAAATCGTTTCAAATAAGTAAGGATCCGCTAACCGCGCACCTCGATTTCGGCAAGCTACGATTCCCGCTAGTACTACGTAAATGGCATGCCGGCGACGAATTCCACCCAATAGGGATGAAGGGCACCAAAAAGATGAGCGATTTCTTTATCGACCAAAAAATGTCGCTGCTCGACAAGGAGGAGCAGTGGCTACTCTGCTCGAACGACGAGGTAGTATGGGTAGTAGGAAGGCGAATCGACGACCGGTATAAGCTAACCGGCCAAACAGAAACGGCGTACACCATCAAGCTGATTCCAATAAATTCGGAAGAATAGAAAACGGCTCCTCGCCAATGTAGGATTTATAGAGATAATTGCCTTTTTTTGAAGAGCCAAATGTGCTGCATACGCCCATTCGGAAATCTAAAAACTAAGCTAACCACAACTCTATGAAAAATTTCATCTTAGCTGGAGCCGCAACACTCGTAGGACTTGCCGCCATGGCACAGCCCAACGGAGGCGTAACTCCTGGGATGTTAAGCCAGATTAAGCAGTCGTACAGCACCAACGACCCCAACACTAGGGCTATTACCAACGCCCTCACCCATGTCGATGCCAAAAAGTTGGCAGAGAGCAACGCCTTTGAAGGCAAAACCGACCACTACTTCAAGTACAAGGTAGACGTTTCTGGCATCACCGACCAGAAAAGTTCGGGACGCTGCTGGATGTTTACCAGCCTCAACCTGCTCCGTCCAAAGGCCATGAAGCAGCTCAACACCGCAGAGTTCGAATTCTCGGAAAGCTACCTCTACTTCTACGACCTGCTCGAAAAATCGAACCTCTTCCTCGAAAACGTCGTTGCCACCGCTGGCAGCCCAATGAACGACCGTAAGGTGGAGTGGTTCTTTAAATCGCCCATCGACGATGGCGGCACGTGGGCTGGTTTTACCAACCTAGTAGATAAGTACGGATTAGTACCCAAAACGGCCATGCCCGAAACCAATTCGAGCAGCAACACATCGGCAATGGGCAGCATTCTAAAAACCAAGCTGCGCGAAGATGGACTAGTGCTACGCGATATGGTTGCCAAAAAGGCAAAACCCGAAGCAGTGGCAGCTCAAAAGGTAGCCATGTTAGGCGAGGTGTACCGCATATTGGCGCTTAACCTCGGCGAACCACCAACCACCTTCAGCTGGCGATACAAGGCAAAAGATGGTGCCATCAGCAGCTACGAAACCTACACCCCAAGTAGCTTTTACCACTTTGCACTTCCCGAATTTAAAGTAGGCGAGTACGTAATGATGATGAACGACCCAACCCGCCCCTACTACCAGCTTTTCGAAATAGAGAACTACCGCAACACGCAGGACGGAATCAACTGGCGCTACATCAACCTACCGGTCGAAGACCTCAAGAAGATTGCTCTTGAGTCGATCAAAAGCAACGAGGCCGTTTACGGTGGTGTAGATGTAGGCAAATCGCTAAACAGCACCGAAGGTGTTAGCGCACTAGAGAACTACGACTACGAGGCTCTATACGGCATTAAATTGGGCATGGATAAGAAGCAGCGAATACTGACAGGCGAAAGCGGATCGTCGCACGGTATGGCAATGGTTGCTGTAGATGTGGATAAGGATGGGAAGCCAACCAAGTGGCAGTTTGAAAACAGCTGGGGAGCAACAAGCGGACACAACGGATACTTGACCTTTACCGATGAATGGTTTAGCGAGTATATGTTCCGAATGGTAGCATTGAAGAAATTTATTGAGCCAAAAATACTGAAGATTCTAGATCAAAAACCGGTGGTTTTACCACCTTGGGATCCGATGTTCTAACCTATTAAATGCGCAAAAGGAACGAAATCACTTCGTTCCTTTTGCTAAACCTAACCTAAATCTTCAGACACATTTAACACCTAACCTAAAACTTAACCTATGAAAAAACTAGTCTTAACTAACTTTCCTTACAAAGGTAGCTGATGGTGATCCTAACTCGATTAAAAAGAGGTTAATAAACTATAAACATTCCCCCTACCATCAAATACACGAACTAAACACCAAGATTTACGCTTTTGTTCGTTCAAATGACCATTCTTTCAATATTTCATCAACAAAAAGTTATTTTAGATCTTTAAAATATAAAACAACCTCGCAGCAAACGATTGCGCTCCAGTCAAATAAAAGTCAGAAAAAATAGTCTTCGAATATTTCAGCCATCATTCCATCCGGTAATATCAGAAACCCTAGGAATAAGCTCCAAACAAGCCTTAAATTATAGGAATGGTCCGGTAATGTGTAACAAGATTATCGAGGAGTAAGCCTACTTATAGTTGAAAATTATCGTCTGCTTTAAATCGGGATGAAGGCTGTTTGCAACAGGACACTCCTTCGCCGATAGCTCAATAAACCGTTTTTCCTTCGCGGTATAATCTTTTGGAAAGTCGAGCTCTACAATAACCTCTACAACTCTACGAGGATTAGTCCCCATAACTTTGGTAATCTTTACAGCAGTCCCATCAATATCGAACCCGTGCGTACGTGCGGCAATGCCCATAATGGTTAGCATGCAGCTGCCTAATGCTGTTGCCAGCAAATCTGTAGGCGAGAAGTACTCTCCCTTACCTTGATTGTCGACAGGAGCATCGGTAGTAATTTTCTGACCCGAACGAACGTGGGTGGCTTCGGTACGTAAATCACCCAGATAAACTGTTTTTGCGGTTTCCATTGCTTTATTTTTTATCAACCTAAAAATATAGATTTTGCCGTTATAAACAAGAAAAGGGATGAGCTGTTTGCCCATCCCCATACTATTTAAAGCATTTGTCCTACTTTTTTCCTAGCAAGTTTACCTCTTTAGAAACACCATCAACTGTAATCGTAGCAGTAAAATCTTCGGCACCTGATCCATAGTTGGTAATAATCGTATGAGTACCAACCTCCCTTTTAACCTCGCCCGATACAAATACTGGCCAGGTTGTATTAAAATGAAGCGGAGTTGTAGTCACTTCGGTAAACTTATTGCCCCTACGATTTACACCAGTGGCGTTAATTGTAATATCGTACTCGTCGTCCCAAATGTAAAGTGGGGTATCAGCACCCTTCACCCTAGTCCATACTTTAGTAAAGGCATGTTTAAAGATGGTACCATCGACAAAAGTAACCATACCGTCTTTAAGCGTAACAGTTAGCGTATTTTCATTAAGAACCATTGTCTTTACACCCTCAATCTTACAGCTGTTGATGTATAGATTATCAAAAGTAACGGTACGAGTCAAGGTAAGAGGTGAAATATTGATTATGATTTTACCACTCTTAGTCCAACGTTGGTTCTTTCCTATCTTCCAATTGGTAAAAGTGATTGTTTTAGTATAAGTACCATCCGCATTCTTCGCATTTACCACTACACGCTTCCCTGAACTATCGGGAGCAGCGACTCCTGCTTTAGTAAGCAGCATCGCTTGATCCACTTCGCTACTTACCTCATCGTACATGCCATCTACCTGATCGCCATCTATGGCAGTCTCTAAATTAGCATCAGTTGCAGGTGTTGCATTTTCCTTTTGACACGACGCAAAGGTGAACGCAGCAGCGACTGCTACCACCCAGAATATCTTCTTCATAAAAAAATGATTTAAAAGTTATTCGACTGGTCTAATAACCACCACGCCATCTGTGGTGATTTTGTACTCCAGCTGCATCGGAATGCAAACCAACTCTAGCGCCTGACTTAAGCTCTTACTATTAAAATAGCCGCTATAACGTCGATTATCGCAACCCGTACAGCTTACTTTGACATTAAACTGACGTTCTATTTCAGCAAGTACATCTTCGAGAGGAGAATCGTCAAAGTAAAATTCGCCAGTTGTCCAGCCCTTTTCCTTTTCCGACACCTTCTCAACACGTCCTAAGGTACCGCCAGCTGCATTAACTCCTAAACCAGGAGTAAGAATCGCATGAGCACCACTTGTTACTTCGCGCACACCAACTTTACCGGTGAAGCAGCTAACGCGAATCTCGTTGTTACGAGCAAAAACGTTGAACGACGTACCTAAAACAGAAGTAACATACTTACCTGTTCGAACCTCAAAACGACGACCCTTCATAACCTTAAAGAAGCCTTCTCCCTTAAGGGTAACCTCACGCTTACGCCACCACATGTACTTTTGGTAGCTCAGCTGCGATTCGGAGTTAAGAAGCACATTCGACCCATCGGGCAGAACTACTGCCACAAGTTCGCCCTTAAGGCTAGCAATGCGGGTAGTATGCGTCATAACGAGTAATCCTACCGACATAAGCACTGCAAAACCTGCAGCAACCGCCCATTTAGTAGAAATGAACCGACGTCGCGTCAAAATTTGGTTGGAAGACATAGCGTTGCTAAGCGCTTTCCAAGCCTCCTCTTTAGAACGCTTCGATGGAACGGTAAGCTGCTTAAGCAGCATCTCGGTCTGCTCATCTAAACGATGCTTTTTGTCGATATGTGATCTATTGGGGTTCATTGTTTTTGAAATTCATAAGTAATACAACCAGCCTCTTTTTTACCCTACCTACTGACGCTTTTAAATTCTTTTCTTAAAAAGATAAGTTGAGATATACTGAAGGAGCAATCCCTAATCCGTATAAATCGGTATAAACCAATGGCGACTTACCCGATTGAAAATCCTGCAATGGCGTACGGCTAAAGCTATAGGTAGACATTACCTTATTAGATCTATTGTAAGCATTAAAAAGACTTACCGTAATTGACAACCGTGTTAATCCAATTTTCTGTTCGTACGAAGTAGCAATGTCTAGCCTATGATAAGGAGTAAGCCTCTGGCTATTTACCTGATATTCGGGAGCAGGCTTAAAGTTATTATACAAAACCATTTCATCCCACGGTTTACCAGATCCATAAATCCAAGCCGCAGAAAAGTTAAACCGCCAAACCTTACGCGAGGCGAATATCTTAAACTCATGTAGCTGGTCGTTAAATGCAGGAAACTCATCATCGACCTTTACTTTAGATGGAAACAGGGTAGACTTTGAAAGACTATAGGCAACAGAAAGCTGACCATTCGGATACAAATACTTAACAAGAGCATCGACACCAACAACATCATTCGAATAGTGCATTTCCCTTTGGTTGAGCTTAAACTTTCCGTTCAAAACTACTGGTCCTACCGCCTGAGATGTCAGTCCTGTAGTGCTTTTTATAAACGACTCCACGTCGAGTTGTAAACTCCGAGTTGCATTGTAGGTAAACCCTAAAATATAGTGATTCGCCGAAATTACGGGATAGCTATCACCATTTGCTAAAGCCCAGTAGCTATTGTAATCGCCCAAGTAGGCAAGTGGAATACTATTCAAGAACTGAAGGTATCGGCCGGCAGCCATTTTCACCGATAAATCCGGAGCAACTGCTGCGGTTAGCTGTACGCGAGGCTCTAAGTAGACTTTCCGAGTTGGAGAAAAGTAGGTCATCCTAAAACCCGGCTTAAAAGTCTTAAGCCAACCCTTAGCCACATCAAGCAACGTATACCCCGTAATAACCCTACCGTCATTGCTTACGGAACGTACCGTGTCTATTTCCACATTTCCAGAGGCCATCTTGTAATTTCCGTAAGAATAGCCGCTTCTTAAGTTGGTAAAAACACCTCCGCCAATAACACCAACCGATGGAGAAAGCCTGTACTCATACTCCAGCTTACCTGTCAAATCCTTTAAATTATTGACTAAA
>CAXYUU010000163.1:0-7542 GCA_964292015.1 uncultured Acetobacteroides sp. | reverse complement strand
TTAGCCATCTCAAGCAGTTTATATTTCCTGTTGGTGTGGCATTGTTTTAGGCACAGTATACTCGACTATAAACAAGGGTTCCAGTGCATTTGCACTGCATCCTTTTTTTATTTCTTTTTGCTTCGTTGATTTCGAACGCTGCGTTTTGCTGGACTTTCCCACTTTGGCTTCCGTCGACCAGGACCTCCAAGGTTAACTTTTTTGTTTTTCTCCTTTTTCTCCTGAAAGTTACCTTTTGAATTCTTAAATGCCGTTGGGGCTTTAAGGTAAGTTTTGTCAAATAACGGTGCCTGTTTTTCATCTTCGGTAAGCACATCTGATATTTTCAACTCTTCAGGAAGTTGTAAAACAGGAATTGGACGCTTCATAAGCAGTTCAACTGCCATATGTAACTCTTGATCGTCGTTTATTACAAGATTTATTGCCACACCCTTCTTATCTGCTCTACCTGTACGTCCAATACGGTGTATATAGTCAGCGGGTTCTAATGGAGCATCGAAGTTTATAACATGCGATACGTTAGAAATGTCTAAACCACGAGAAATAATGTCTGTCGCAATAAGCGCCTTTGATTCTCCGTTTTTAAAGCGATTTAGAGCGTTTGTACGGGTGTTTGGCGCTTTGTTGGAGTGAATGACACCAATTAGACCTGGGAACTTATCACAGAGGCGTTCGTGAAGCTTATCGGCAATACGTTTATTACGAACAAATATAAGTACACGATTCATCTGCTCATCGGTGGAGAGCAGATGTTCCATCATATTTACCTTGGTGTTGTAGTTGGGTAGCAGGTAAGTGCGCTGTTCAATTTTATCAAGAGGTGTACCATGCGAAGCCTCTTCAATACGTTCTGGTTTTTCGAAGTATAAATCTACTAGAGCTTCTACATCGGGGGTCAATGTTGCCGAGAACATTAGATTTTGTCGCTTTGCAGGAAGTAAGTCCATTATGCTCATCAGCTGAGGTCTAAAGCCAAGACTTAACATCTCATCAACCTCATCTATTACTAATTTTTGAATAGACTTAAAGCGAAGCACACCGGTAAGACCTAAATCGAATACACGACCTGGTGTTGCAACAAGAATATCTAACCCGTCATGTATAACTTGTCTTTGGGTATTGATATTGGCACCTCCATACACTCCGGCGACCCTAAGTGTCATATAGGTTGTAAGCGATTCAATTTCTTTTAGTACCTGCAAAACCAGCTCGCGGGTTGGTACTATAATTAGTATTCGTGGTTGTCGTTGATCCGAAAACCCGAGTTGGCGTAGGATAGGAAGGAGGTAGGCAAATGTTTTTCCTGTTCCTGTTTGAGCAATGCCAATAAGGTCGCGACCCGATATTGCTACAGGGTAGGTGCTTTGCTGAATAGGGGTTGGGTAGATATAGCCAAGCTCCTCTAGGGCGTTTCTCAGGGGAGCGTTTAAGTTAAAGTCGTCAAAAATCACTTTTGTAGAATCTTGTTTGTTGCAAAGGTATAGCTAATTACTAATGATGCTAACTTTAATTCGTAAGAATATGACGGATTCCATTAACAAATGTTATATCATTCATAATTTTTATGTCTTAACTCTCAGTCTTTTTGCCAAAATTCGCTACAACTAAAGTCGTTAAGGTCGTCAATGTGTAAGATTGGCGTAAAATTATACACTTTGGCGAGCCTGCCTATCTCGTCTTTATCATATTTTTTTGATGTTTCGAAGGCAATACTTTCCCAAGCGTTTAGGGGAATGTTTTTACCTACTAGTGATAGATGGATGATTTGCTTTTTTGTACTTACGAGATAGCTTCGGTACTCGCCTTTTTCAGGGTCGTATAGCGGAAAGTAAAAAAAGTTTGAAGGAGTAAAGTCACCAGAGAGAGTTTCGTTAAGTAATTCTACTATTTTATTTTTTATAATATCGTTATATTTCAGGTTGTTATTGTTATTGGCGATTAGACGAGGGTCATTTTTAATATTAAATTCGAACTGAATGATATCCCCTGAATTTAAGATCTTACTAAATTGTTGTAGCTGTAAGCTCATATCATTGTCAGGGGATAGTTTTTCGAAAAGGTTACCTAGAATGAGTACTTTTTTTGTACTATCCAATTTAAAGTCTGATAGTATTTCGAAATAATCGCCAACTAAAGGGAAAATGCTTAGGAGAGGGTATCTCGTCCAGATATCAGCGATGTAGTATTTCAGCGCATTTTTTGAATAGGAAATTGGAACAAATTCAAATTGGGTTTTTGCCTTCCATAATGCCTCGACTATAGCTTTTGATAAAAGAGTATTTTCGAGCCCAATCTCAATGAGACGAAATTTTTCCTTATGGGTAAGGAGGTTGACTAGAATTTCTTTATAACTGGTGAGTACATCATTTGGGCTTCCAATTTTTCTTTCCAGAACATCCTTATGCTTTGTATCTAATAGGTCAAATCTATTGTTGTCTTTAAAATGGTTTAAATTGAGATATTTTGGGTTGGACTGCAATCCTTCTAGTGCTTCTTTTACAAGTTCACTAGTCGAAATATCGAGGATTTGAGGAGTAAGCCTATTGTTGTTACAGTGATCGTCAAGCTCAACCATTATCAACGTATTGTTTGTAATAATACCACATCACAGATCTATGTTGTTAAAAACGTTTTAAATCAACAATATGTTATTTTCAAACTATTAAAATATGAGATCCCAATTCAGGAATCGCGATAATTAGAAAAAATCCCCAATAGCAATTTGCTAAAGGGGATATGTATGAAGACTAACTGGTTGCTGTTGCTACATCTCTAAAAAAACTTCTTTAAATCGCTTGTCCACGAAGAAATTCTCTTTTCGGTTTGCTTATTTTGGTTTTCAAAATCGAGAATTAGCCCGACAAATTTGTCTTCACGAAGTGCGTTTGACGATTCGAACTTATACTCTGTAGTAGAGGTCAAACCAACTATTTTAGCCCCTTGGTTCTCTAATATTTCGGCCATTACACCAACTGCATCACCGAAATTTTCGGGATAGTCAACCTGATTTCCATTGCCGAAAATGGCTACCTTTTTTTCACTTAGATCAAGTTCTTCAATTGCAGGTATAAATTCGTCCCAGTAAATAGGCAGCTCACCATCAAACCATGTTGGAACGCCTAAGATTAGATTGTCATACTTGATAAACTCTTCTGGTGTGATCGCTTCTGCATCTAGTGTGACGATGTCTTCACCAAAATCAGCGGCTATTTTTTCACCTGCCTTTGCCGTTTTATTCGAACGGAAGCTGTATATAATTGCTGTTTTTTTCATCTTTTCATCGGTTGAATAGAAGTTAGTAGTCTAGGAGTTCCTTGGCTGCATCATAAACGCGTTGGTTGTTAGGAAGAATAGCTGCTTCGAGTATTCTGTTGAACCCTACAGGTGTATATGTTGAGCCTACTCGGCGTACTGGAGCGTCGAGGTACTGGAAGGCCTCGTTGGAGATTATAGCTGCAATTTCGCCACCAAATCCACCAAACACCTTGTCTTCATGTACCACTAAAACTCGGTTCGTTTTTTTTATGGAGCTTATAATGGTTTCCTTATCGAGTGGAACTATTGATCGGATATCAACTACTTCAATACTTTTACCAAGCTCTTTTTCGATTGCTTCGGCTACTTCGAGGCAGAAGTGTGTGGTGTTTCCGTAGGTAATGATGGATAAGTCGGTTCCCGAACGACGTATTCTTGCTTTCCCAAATGGAACCTCGAAGTCTTCGGGAATTACAGCTGCTGCTTTAGGCGCATTGTAAATTGCTTTAGGTTCGAGGAATAGAGTTAAACCGCGTGAGCGCATTGCTGTACGAAGTAGTCCCGCAGCATCATCGGCAAATGATGGGTAAACGATACGTACGCCAGGAATGGACGCTAGTGCACCTTCCAGGTTTTGAGAGTGGTATAATCCTCCACCAATGTAGCCACCCGATGCTAAACGAATGGTTATGTTAGGGCAGAATTTACCGTTGCTGCGCCAGTAATCGTGCGAGGTGTCGATGTACTGCTCCATGGCAGGCCAGAAGTAGTCGGCAAATTCGGCTCCCTCCACAACAAGGCGTATCTTATCGTTAAAGCGGCTCATACCGTTGGCTGTACCCAGAATGTAGTCTTCGGCAATTGGCCCATTAAACACGCGCTCCTTACCAAATTCCTGCTGCATCCCTTTAGTTACGTTAAAGATGCCGCCCTTATCCTTGTTTGCCACATCTTGCCCCCATATAAAGGTGTCGGGGTTATGACGGAACTCTGCCTTTAGCGTTTCGTTAATACCTTCGATAAGCTTCTTTGGCTCACGTATCTCGTTGTGAGTGCCATCAACCCATTTGGTAGGCTGGTATGGTTCTGGCGAAACAAAGTCGAAGATAGATTTTGGGTCGGGATCGGGAGCTGCCATTGCCTTTTTATGGGCTGCCTTCACCTCGTCCTTCACCTTGCTATCAATATCGTTAAGTTCAGCCTCCGTAAAGCGGTTGTAGCGAAGCAGCATCCTTCGGTATTTTGCCAACGGATCGTACTCTTTTACGTAGCTACGCTCATTTTCGTCGCGGTAAAGCTCGTGGCGATCTGAGTTCGAGTGCGAGTGCATTCTAACGCAGTTTGCCTGCACTATTACCGGATTTTGGTTTGCTATGGCCCACTCCTTGGCTTCTGTCATCGTGTTCATCGAGTCGAATACGTCCTTTCCGTTGCAGTGGAATATTCGTAAATTCTTAAAGCCGATAAAGTTGTTGGCGACTTTGCGGTTGGGGGGTTGATCTTGCTTTGGAACTGAGATTCCGTATCCGTTATCCTGAAATACAAAAATTACCGGTAATTTTTCCTTCGATGCTCCATTGATTGCCTCGTATACATAGCCTTCCGACACCGACGATTCGCCTTGCGAGCTAATAGCTACGCCTTTGGTTTTGTAGTACTTAATGGCACGGCCAACACCTACAGCGTGTAGGGTGTGATTGCCCGTAGCCGACGATACGTTGTGTATATTCCACTCTGGTTTGGCAAGGTGGTTGCTCATGTGTCGGCCGCCACTCGAAGGGTCGGTGGCCTTCGAAATGCCGTTAAGAATTACCTCTTCGGCAGTCATTCCTGCTGAAATGGCGGTAAGCATATCGCGGTAGTAGGGGAATAGGTGGTCGAACTCCCTGTTGAATATTTGTCCGGTGGCCAGCTGAATGCCATCGTGACCGGCAAATGGAGCATGGTAACTCCATCCTATTGCCTGTTTTAGGTAGTTGGGAGCCCTGTCGTCAATGGCCCTACCTAAAGACATCAGGTAGTACCATTTTTCGAGGGTTTCCTTTGGCGTTTGTGCAATTCCGAATCGTTTATCTTTCCTCTTTTCCATGATGGTTTGGGTTAAATGTCTCTATTTGAGTCAAACTGTTCGAGGTAGTCGGCAATTCTGCGAAGGAAGTTTCCTCCAAGCATGCCATCTACAGCGCGGTGGTCGTAGCTGAGCGAAAGGAACATCTTTTGGCGCGCCACGATCATATCGCCATAGGGAGTTTCGAGAACGGCAGGTTTCTTTTCGATAGTGCCTGTCGCTAAAATGGCCACTTGAGGTTGGTTGATGATTGGTGTCCCCATTACGTTTTTAAACGATCCGAAGTTGGTAATGGTAAATGTCCCGCCTTGGATTTCGTCGAGCGAGAGCTTGTTCTCGCGGGCATTTTTTGCCAGGCGGTTCATCTCAACCGATAATCCGGCAAGGTTTAGCTGGTCGGCATTTTTTACCACAGGTACAATTAGGTTGCCCGATGGAAGTGCTACGGCTATGCCCAGGTTTACATTCTTACGTATTATGATTTTATCCTCGTCGACCGAGGCGTTAATAGCGGGGAAATCGCGAAGTGCCTTGGCTACGGCCTCCATAAATATGGGCATGTAGGTTAGCTTGTCGCCGTATCGCTTTTCGAACTTATCCTTGTTCTTTGTTCGCCAATCGACCACATTTTGCATGTCGACCTCTACCATGGCCGTAACGTGTGGAGAGGTGTGCTTGCTCATAACCATATGGTCGGCAATTAGCTTGCGCATGCGATCCATCTCAATAATGGTATCCTCGGCACCAACCGAAATGCTCACTTTAGGTTTTGGCATGCTGGCTACTTCTGGTATTGCAGCAGGTGCTGGTGTAACTGCCGCAACGGGGGCAGAGCCCTTATTTTCGAGGTATCCAAGCACGTCATCTTTGCGAACACGACCATCGGCACCGGTGCCTTTTAAGCTTTCCAGCTCGGAAACAGAGATGCCCTCCTGCTTTGCAATACTTTTTACAAGGGGCGAGTAGAAGCGAGTTCCTTTAGAGTCGGTACCGGTTGGCGTTTCTGGAGAGGGTGCGCTCTGTTCTACCGTTGGGGCTGCCGTATCGGGGGTGTTAGAGGCGGATTCGGTATCCGAACCTGCTTCGCCACCGGTATCAATAATGGCAATTACCTTTCCAACTGCAACCAGATCGTTTGTGCTAAACAGCACCTTTAGTACTTTTCCTTCAACAGGCGACGGGATTTCGGAGTCGACCTTGTCGGTTGCAATTTCCAACAGGGGCTGATCCTCTTCAACTACATCGCCTTCCTTAATAAACCACTTGGTAATGGTTGCCTGTTCTACGCTCTCGCCTAGTTTCGGCATTTTTAACTCGAAATGTGCCATTATTTTGAATCTTTTTAAGCTGAGTTTTTATGCCTCAATAACAAGCAGGGGTATAAATTGTTTGATGGCTTGCTGGTTTGCACTAAAATAAAGATGGCATTCGTGCGGTGGATGGTGCTTAATGAGCTGGTGCTTGAAATTTCTTTCGGTGGGTTTTTTGCTATCAAGCGATTTTAAGCTACTTTTGTACAAAGAAATAACCATTTAAAGGGCATCCTTTAAATTGAAAAAACGAACAACGTGGAAGTTTTTATAAATGGAGAGTCGGTTAAAATTGACCGCGAGGTAATTAAAATTAGCGATTTACTTGGGTTGAAGCACATCAGGCGTATCCCCGGTATGAAAATATCGTTGAATGGCAAGCCTATTCGTCAAACGCTTTGGATAAAATACCCGCTTTTAGATGGCGACAGGCTAGTTTACGAAAAGCCTGTTGTTTCGGAACATATTACTGAGGTTGAGTAAGCTATACGTATCTATAAATAGAAAAGCCTAGGCATTTGCCTAGGCTTTTTTCTATATATTCTTATCCTTTTTTACAACTTTAAGGGGAGCCCTCGATGTGCTAGGCTTGGTTGGATCCTTTTCCACCTCCTCGCGGGGTTCCTTTCTCTCCATTGGCCCTCTGAGGTGAATCACCAGACCATTCAGAAAGTTACGTAGCACCTGATCGCCAGCTTCTTTATAGCTGGGGTGATCGGATTTACGGAAAAATGCGCCCAGTTCGGTAGTGCTTATGCGAAAGTCTACCAGCTTCATAATTTCAACTATCTCATCGTCACGCAATTTAAGCGCAACGCGTAATTTCTTCAGGATATCGTTGTTGTCCATCAACCTATAAATTTGTGCAAATATACTTATTATTCGGAAGTTATACCGAAGAATAATGGG
>CAXYUU010000162.1:0-7579 GCA_964292015.1 uncultured Acetobacteroides sp. | reverse complement strand
GATTGATTCAGCTCCGAAGCGAATGCATCCCTAAAGTTTAGTAATTGATCCAGCTCGGAGGCGGATGCATCCCCAAAGTTTGGTGATTGATTCAGCTCAGAAGCGAATGCATCCCCAAAGTTTGGGAATTGATTCAGCTCGGAGGCGAATGCATCCCTAAAGTTTGGGAATTGATTCAACTCGGAAGCGAATACATCCCTAAAGTTTAGTAATTGATTTAGCTCGGAAGCGAATGCATCCCACCATTTTGGAGAAATCCGTTAGGTAAAAAGAACAACAATACCTAAGAGCGGCTAATTTTACCTCGTGTAGTCTTTGGTGTACGTATATTCCAGCTGAAAACATACCCATATTTCAGTTCAAACTAAAGTGCACTAAAATCAGTTCCTCAACTTATTCGGTAGAATATCCCCAGCTAGCACTATTCGTCCTCAGCAATCCGTTAAAGCTAAACACTCCGCTCCCACTCACCAACCTCAAGGTCTTTAATAGCATCGTTATCTATCACAAACCGAATGGCCGTTCTTACGTTGTGAAAACCGGATACTCCTGCTGCACCAGGATTTATGAACAGCAAATTCTTCTTCTTATCAAAGATCACCTTTAGTATATGCGAATGACCTGCAATGGCAAGCGTGGGCTTATACTCGTCGATTAGCTTCAAAAAAAGGCGATCGTACTTTGCAGGATAGCCACCTATATGCGAAATTAGCACGCTAACCTCCTCGCAACTAAAGAAGAGATAGGGCTTTGCGACATGCCGAAGTGGACCTCCATCGATATTTCCAAAAACTGCACGCGTAGTCTTTTTTTTAGACAAGCTATCCAGCAGCTCGATACTTCCAATGTCGCCAGCATGCCAAATTTCATCGACATCTTCAAAAAAAGCATCCAACCTATCATCCCAAAAACCATGTGTATCCGAAACTAATCCAACCCTTCGCATAGCTTAAATTTTCTCTAAAACAAAAAGAGCTAGCCACTTGGCCAGCTCTACAATTTTTTATATAACTACTTAGTTAACTCGCTTAAAAACGATCTTTAAGTGGATATCTGTCACCAAATCATCCGTAGTTCTAGAAATTATTGTTGGCATTTCGTATCCGAATGCCTTCAAAAATTCATCCTTACTTTTTATCTCAACAACCAATTCCGAATTCGTCAACATTTGACTTCTCGTAACCGTCTTATTTGCCTGCTGTCCGTGGTAGTATTTTTCCAAAATACCATTCGAGAACGTATAGGTTCCCTCAAAGCTTGTAGGCTCTTCGGTTAATGCCAAAGAAGTTGCTGGATATTGAACCTTGAAATTATTGGAGGTAGAAAAAGAAAGCTTAGAGTTGCTAAGTAGATCTGCCAGCTCGCTTTTGAAGTCAGCTTCGCTAAGATATTTCGAAGGTGCACCATTTTTGAAGAGTGCGACATTTTCAGGATTAGGAGATGGCTCCATTTTAATCGTAAGTTCCGAAATTTGAACATCCCAATTTCCTACTATTGGGTAGTCTTCAGTGCTATCTGTAGAGCAGGCAACAAAAAGCACTGAACATAACACAGCAGCAAACAATAATTTCATTCTTTTCTTTTTAAATCAATTCAAAGATAATCATATTTATCACAACTGCACCCCACATGTAACCAGTGAATTAGAAAACAGCTACAACAAACCGTATATTTATAAATATTTAGCTTGATTCCGTTTGGAAACAACAAAGGCCCTTACGGGCCTTTGTGTAATATTGCTAGTCTAGCTTATGAATAACTAAGCCAGATCTTAGTTTTGGTTCAAACCAGGTAGTCTTTGGAGGCATAATATTTCCGGTATCAGAAATATTGATAAGCTGCTGCATGGTAACAGGATAAAGGGCAAAAGCAACCTTCATCTCGCCACTAACAACACCTCTTTTGAGCTCACCTAACCCACGGATTCCACCAACAAAGTCAATGCGCTTATCCGTTCTCAGATCGCTTATACCCAAAACTTTGTCGAGTGCATAATTTGAAAGGACGGTAACGTCAAGTACTTCAATTGGGTCGTTATCGTTATAAGTTCCCGGTTTTGCAGTAAGCGAGTACCACTTACCATCAATGTACATCGAAAAATTATGAAGCGATTGTGGAGCTAAAATTTCAGCTCCCTTTTCTTCAACTTCAAAAAATTCAGAAATTTTTAGGATGAACTGCTCGTTGGTAAGCCCATTCAAATCTTTAATCACACGATTATAGTCAATAATCTTAAGCTGATTATCAGGGAAAACAACAGCAAGGAAGAAGTTGTACTCTTCGTCGCCGGTATGGTTGGTATTTACCTTTTTCTTTTCTTCACCAACAAGAGCAGCAGCAGCCGTTCTATGGTGTCCATCGGCAACATAAAGTGCAGGAACTTCAGCGAATAGCTCAGTTATTCGTTGATTAACCGCATCACTTTCAACTACCCAAAACTTATGACCAAAACCATCGGCAGCAACAAAATCATACTCTGGTTGAGCTTCAGCAACAACCTTTGCAACGATTTCATCAATTTCACTTGCAGCAGGGTAAGCAAAGAATACAGGCTCAATATTCGCATTTTGGATACGAACGTGAATCATACGATCCTCTTCTTTATCCTTACGCGTAAGCTCGTGCTTCTTAATTTTTCCCGTCATGTAATCTTCGCAGCTACAAGCGGCAACTAAGCCATACTGAGTACGGCCATCCATGGTTTGGGCGTATACGTAGTATTTTTCGGTTGGATCTTGCTTAAGCCAGCCGTTTGCCTGCCATTTTTTGAAGTTCTCAACTGCTTTATCGTAAACTGGCTGAGAGTGCTCATCGGCGATTGGATCGAAATCGATTTCTGGCTTAATAATATGAAGCAACGATTTTTCACCCGCTTCTACTTTAGCCTCAATAGAATTCAGCACATCGTAAGGGCGAGATGCAACCTCTGATGCGATATCTTTAGGGGGTCTAACACCCTTAAATGGTTTAATCTTTACCATGCGAACATTAGTTTTTTATAGGGAGGAAAGTGGTTCAACTCGATGAATATCGGATTAAACCACTTAAAAATAAATTCTACTTATTTACTTGGAATGTTTTATCGCCATTCTTGATTAGACCAATGATCTGGCGAGCTGCTGCTATTCCAGCATTAATATTTGCCTCTGCAGTTTCGGCACCCATCTTTTTCGAAGTAAAAAAGACTCTTTTACCAAATCCGTTTTTGAGCTCAGAGGCATTGGCAGGCTCAATATCCGAGACATACTTAAAGTCTGGACGATTAACCATCATTTTAACCATATCCTCCTCGTCGATAACTTCTTTGCGGGCGGTATTTACAAGCACACCACCTTTAGGCATTTTAGACAAAAGATCGAAGTTGATCGATTTTTTGGTTTTATCATTTGCAGGGATATGCAACGACACATAATTGCAAGTAGAATACAGCTCCTCTACCGACGCGCATACTTTAATACCATCGGCAGCCATTGCTTCGGCAGACACAAACGGATCGAAAGCATAGACCTCCATACCAAAGCCTTTTGCAATAGTTGCCACATAGCGACCTACATTACCATAGGCATGAATACCAATTTTTTTGCCTTTAAGCTCGGTTCCTGTACCAGGTTCGAACGAGTTGCGAGCCATGTAAACCATCATACCAAATGCAAGCTCAGCAACAGCATTTGAATTCTGACCTGGCGTATTCATTGCAACAACACCATTTGCGGTACATGCTGCAAGATCGAGGTTGTCGAAACCAGCACCAGCTCTAACAACTACCTTTAAATTTTTTGCTGCATTAACGATATCGCTAGTAACCTTATCGCTACGAACGATAAGTCCATCAACATCGGCAACAGCCTTAAGGAATTCTTCGTTAGACGTATATTTTTCAAGAAGGGCAAACTCGAAACCAGCCTCTTCCACTAACATTTTAATACCCTCTACTGCTTCTTTAGCAAAAGGCTTTTCTGTAGCAACCAATACTTTAGCCATAGTAATAATAGCTTTAACAATTAGTAATTGAAAAAAGGTTGACTGCTAAAACACAATCAACCTTATATATACATTTTTTGCTAGGCGTTCTTCTTCTCGAATTCGCGCATACAGTCAACTAAAGCTTGAACACTCTCGGTTGGAAGAGCATTGTAGGTAGATGCACGGAATCCACCAACCAAACGGTGTCCCTTTAAACCTTCCATACCTTGACTCTTAGCAAATTCAAGGAATTCAGCTTCTTTCTCCTTGTACTCAGGTGTCAACACAAAGCAGATGTTCATTAACGAACGGCTCTCTAGTTCGGCAGTACCCATGAACATTGGATTACGATCGATTTCGTCGTAAAGCAGCTGCGCCTTTTTCTTATTCATTTCGTACATTTTCTCCACGCCACCCATTTCTTTCATCCACTTAAGGGTTTCGTTTACTGCATAAATAGCAAACACAGGAGGAGTATTGAACATAGAACCTTCCTTAATATGGGTTCTATAGTCGAGCATAGTAGGAATTTGACGGCTAACCTTACCTAGAATATCTTCGCGGATAAGCACGAAAGTAACACCAGCAGGTCCGAGATTCTTTTGTGCACCACCGTAAATCATACCATACTTAGAAACATCAACAGGACGGCTCATGATATCGGAAGACATATCTGCTACCAAGGTAACAGGGCTATCGATATCGTGATGAATTTCCGTACCATAAATGGTATTGTTGGTAGTGATGTGAACATAATCAAGATCCGTAGGAATAGTGATATCCTTTGGGAAGTAGTTGAAATTAGTTTCAGCAGAAGAGGCCAAAACCTCTACGTTACCAAATAGTTTAGCTTCCTTAATTGCCTTTTTTGCCCAAACACCGGTTTCTATGTAACCTGCTTTTTTTTCCATCAGGTTGAAGGGAACCATGGCAAACTGAAGGCTAGCACCACCACCAAGGAATAGAACATGGTAGTTATCTGGAGCGCCAATAAGCTCCTTGAAGTTTTTTTGAGCTTCTTCCATAATTGGCTCAAAGTACTTTGTACGGTGAGAAACCTCAATAAGAGAAAGTCCAATACCATTTAAATCGCGAACTGCGTTAGCAGTATTCTCAATAACTTGGGGCGCCAAAATACATGGACCAGCACTAAAGTTATGCTTTTTCATAGCTACAGGTTAGTTAAGTTCAACTGATTTTTGAGTTAGGTAAAAATGCGAAAAAAATACCAACAGCACAACCCTAAATGTTATGGTATATAATAGTTTTTCTCCGTCAAAATTACAGTTTAAAACTAAACATCAAATATCACGAACAATTTTTAACTAAATCATCGTTTCTGCTACGGATTTGGCTTATTCAATATAATAATATTTTCGATTTTTTTTTCGTAACAGCATACTAAAGTAAAGTCGATGTGCTGAATACGGGAATTATGGTAATCAGAGATTCTTAAAAAACACCCGCACTAATAACCAAAATGAAGCCTACCCTTACACGCTTAATAAAAGCGTACTAACGCTGAAAATATTACGATCAAGTTCAAGCACTACAATATTTAACATTTCAAATATAATTTCACCAGGAACAAAACTCAGATTGTAAATATTTTCGTTGGAATATCTTGGTGAGTAACTTGTACGTCAACACAAAAACCCCTTGCGATAAGCTCTTCCGTTACTGTTTGAAAGGCTCGTTCGTAGCTATTGCTATTTTTACTCACGTGTGCCAAGTACACTTTTTTCAAGTTTGGATGATAAATATCACCAATAAGCTTCCCCGAATCTTTGTTTGATAAATGCCCAGAATCGCTATCAATACGCTGCTTAAGAACATAGGGATAGCTACAATTTTGAAGCATGTCAAAATCGTAGTTTGCCTCCAAAACCACCAAGTCTACATTGGAAAAATGACCGACGACCTCTTGATTACAGCATCCAAGATCTGTAGATATGGCCATACTCTTACCATTTGCACCCTCAATTCTAAAACCAACCGTTCGAATAGCGTCATGACTAACATCAAATGGAATAAAGCGAACGCTATCGATTTCAAACACCCCTTCGATTAAGCACACATTGCCCTCAGCAATTTTGCCAAGATAGCTTTTTGACGCATGGTAACTTTCGGGTGTAATATAAATTGGAAGGTTAAACTTGCGAGATAGGATACCAACACCCTTTATATGATCGGAGTGCTCGTGTGTTACAATAATTGCCCTCAGCAACGATGGGTCGACACCAATGCTTTCGAAACGACAGATGAGTGCTTTTGCACTAAAACCGGCATCAATAAGAAAAGGCACTCCAGAAACCTCTAGATAGATGGCATTCCCCTCGCTCCCACTTCCAAGAACAGATATTTTCATTAACCTCTTTTTCTAGTGGCAATAAGACACATATATCAAACAAAAAGTTGGGCAAAAAAAAGGCGTAGGCAACGCCCACGCCTTTATAATATAAAGATTAATGCTTATCCTTTGTAGAAAGGCGTTTTTGCAACCTTTGCCTTAAGAAGCTTGCCACGAACGCTAATGCAAATTTCGGTTCCAGCCTTCGAAAATTCTGGTTTAACGTAACCCATTCCAACTCCAATTTTAAGCATTGGCGACATGGTTCCAGAGGTTACTTCACCCATAACATTACCTTCTGCATCGCAGATATCGTAATGCTGACGAGGAATACCACGATCTACCATTTCGAAACCAACGAGCTTACGGCTAACGCCTTCGGTCTTTTGCTTAAGAAGAAGATCCTTATCGATAAAGTTCTTTTGAGCGGTAAACTTGGTAATCCAACCTAAACCAGCCTCAATAGGTGAAGTGGTATCGTTAATATCGTTTCCGTAAAGGCAGAAGCCCATTTCGAGACGGAGAGTATCGCGAGCACCAAGACCAATTGCACGAATGCCTTCTTCTTTACCTGCTTCGAAAATTGCTTCCCAAAGTTTAGCACCATCTTCATTGGCTACGTATATTTCGCAACCGCCAGAACCAGTGTACCCAGTTGTAGAGAGAATCACATTCTTAATACCAGCAATGGTTACCTTACGAAAGGTGTAGTACTCCATGTCGGTAATAGTCTCTTCGGTAATTTTTTGAACTACCTGCATGGCCAAAGGGCCTTGAATAGCAAGCTGACAAATTTCATCGGAAGCATTGTAGATTTCTTTTCCAGGAGTAAAGCCAAACGCTTTTCCGTTTTCTACAATCCAAGCCCAGTCCTTATCTATATTAGACGCATTAATAACCAGTAGATAAGTTTCTGCATCGATGCGATAAACTAGAAGGTCATCGACGATTCCACCTTTCCCGTTGGGGAAGCAGGAGTATTGAACTTTTCCGTCGATTAGTGCAGCAACATCGTTAGATGTAATATGCTGAACAAAATCGAACGCCTTTGGGCCTTTAACCCAAACCTCGCCCATATGGCTAACGTCGAAAACACCAACCTTCTCGCGAACAGTGGTGTGCTCATCGTTAATACCAAAATATTCGATTGGCATATTATACCCAGCGAAAGGCACCATTCTAGCGCCTGGCTCTATGTGAAAATTAGTGAAAGATGTAGATTTCATGTGAACTTTGCAGTTTTGTGTCTTAAGGCAAAGGTAACTT
>CAXYUU010000161.1:0-7624 GCA_964292015.1 uncultured Acetobacteroides sp. | reverse complement strand
CATAAACCCGTTTAATAGGGGGAGCGTTCTTAGTAAAAAGGAAATTGACTACTACTTAAACCAGATAAAGGAGGCTCCGCAGGAGTCGTTTTACCTGCCTTGTGACAATAAAACATCTATTGTCAAGGTGCTGGAAAACCTTAAGTTGGTTTATGAACAGGCGAAAAATGATGTGCAAGTACATCGAATTGATCTGGTAATAAATAAGCTTAGCTAGTCAAACTTTATTCGAAGTTGCGAGTCCTTTATACGTGCTTTTTCTACCTCTTTCTCCAAAATGTTGTTGATGGTGGTTTTGCATCTGCCACAACTAGTAGATGCTTTGGTCGCCATTTGGATGTCAACAATGTTTTGAGCACCATTTTTTATGGTTTTGAGGATTTCTTTCATGGTGACGCTGTTACAATTGCAAATAATCATAGAATTTAGGTTAACTAAAGAGGAAATAATTTGCGAATAAAGTAAAAAAGCGTAGATTTGCGGTCTATTTTAACAAAACAATAAAACAAAGTCGTATGTTAAATCAGTACGAAACCGTTTTCATTCTAACTCCCGTTTTATCTGACACGCAGGTAAAGGAAGCGGATACAAAATTTAAGAACGTTATCGTCGAGAATGGTGGCGAGATCGTTTACGAAGAAGATTGGGGCCTAAAGAAACTGGCTTATCCTATCAACAAGAAATCTACAGGTTTTTATCACCTAGTTGAATTTAAGGCTACTGGCGAAACTATCGACAAGCTGGGACTTCAATTCCGTCGTGATGAGCGTGTTATTCGCTTCTTGACCTTTAAACTGGACAAGTTTGCTGCTGAATACGCTATCAAGAGAAGAACAAATAGATTGATGGATAAAAAAGTGGAGGAATAAGTCATGGCTCAAGGACAAAGTGAAATCAGATATCTTAACCCACCTACAGTAGACGTTAAGAAAAAGAAGTATTGCCGTTTTAAAAAGAACGGTATTAAGTATGTTGACTACAAGGATGCTGAGTTTCTTAAGAAATTTTTAAATGAGCAAGGGAAAATCCTTCCTCGTCGCATCACTGGAACTTCACTTAAGTTCCAACGTAGAGTTTCTCAGGCAGTTAAAAGAGCTCGTCATCTTGCGCTGCTTCCATTTGTAACCGACATGTTTAAGTAAAAACCAGGAGGATTAGTAGAAAATGGAAATCATACTAAAGCAAGATGTAGAGAACCTTGGAAACAAGGACGAAATAGTAGTGGTTCGTGATGGTTATGCAAATAACTTCCTTATTCCTACAGGTAAAGCTATCGTAGCAACTTCTTCTGCAAAGAAGATGCATGCTGAAAATCTTAAGCAACGTGCTCACAAAGAGGCTAAAGTTAAGAACGATGCTCTTGAACTAGGTGCAAAAATCGAAGCAATCAATCTAACAATTGGTGCTAAGGTTTCTAATACTGGTAAGATCTTCGGTTCTGTTAACAATATCCAAATTGCAGAGGCTCTAGAAGCTCAAGGATTTATCATCGATCGCAAGATGATTGTTGTTAGCGATGTGAAAGAGATTGGTGCTTATACCGCTGATGTTAAGCTTCACCGCGATGTTAAGGTTAAAGTAAACTTTACCGTTGTTGCTGAATAAGCATTAGACGTTAGAATATAGAAAGGTCATCGCTTCGCGATGGCCTTTTTTTATTTCTTTCATTATTCTATTTTGGTAATTTATTGGTATTTTTATGCTCATTGAGGTTGATGTTACCGCATAATATGTATGGAAATGGAAGTTAATCAACAGTTAAATCTAGCATCTGAGTACGTTAAGTTTACCAATAAAAATATCTTTCTTACAGGTAAAGCAGGAACGGGTAAAACAACGTTTCTACATAACTTGAAGAAGGATGCGGTAAAGCGTATGATTGTAGTTGCTCCAACAGGTGTTGCCGCGATTAATGCAGGGGGTGTTACCATTCACTCTTTTTTTCAGCTGCCTTTTGGCCCGCAAATCCCTTCGGATCTAAGGGGCGCAAATTTTGAAATTGAAGAGCCTGGAAAGACTGCTAATAAAGGTGCATTTCATAGATTTAGTCGGGAAAAGATCAATATTATTAGGAGTTTAGACCTGCTGGTTATTGATGAGATTAGTATGGTACGTGCCGATTTGCTTGATGGTATTGACGAGGTTCTGCGTCGTTACCGCAACAGGTATGAACCATTTGGAGGAGTACAACTTTTAATGATTGGCGACCTACAGCAGCTTACTCCTGTTGTGAAGGATGTCGAATGGTCGTTGCTTAGCAAGTATTACGAAACGGTTTTCTTCTTTAGTAGTCGTGCTCTTAAGCAAACCGAAATGGTTTCTATTGAGCTGAAGCATATATACAGGCAGACTGATAGTAAGTTTATAGATATACTAAATAAGGTAAGGGAAAATCAGCTTGACGACTTGGCTTTGAGTGAGCTGAATAAGCGATATGTTCCCAATTTTGAGTGTAATGATAGCGATGGCTACATAACGCTAACCACCCACAACAACCAGGCACGCGAAATAAACGAAGCGCAGCTGGTGAAGATCAAACGAGATAGTTTTAGGCATAAGGCTGCTGTATCTGGAGATTTCCCAGAGTTTTCCTATCCAACAGAGATGGAGTTGGAACTCAAAATTGGGGCGCAGGTTATGTTTGTAAAGAATGATTCTTCGCCCGAAAAATTATTTTATAACGGTAAGATAGGCGTAGTTGCTGATATCGACGACGGTGACATATGGGTGCAGTGTCCAACAGACGAGAACCCTATCAAAGTAGAGTTAGCCCGTTGGGATAATACCAAGTATACTATCGATTCACAAACCGATGCAATTGTTGAGCATGTGGTTGGTAGCTTTGAGCAGTACCCATTAAAGCTGGCGTGGGCAATTACCATTCATAAAAGTCAAGGATTGACCTTCGAAAGAGCCATTGTTGATGCTAAAGCGGCATTTGCCAGCGGACAGGTGTATGTTGCCCTTAGCCCTTGTAAAACGTTGGAAGGGTTAGTGCTGAGCTCGCCAATATTGTCGAGTAATGTTAAGACCGATATTACGGTACAGTCGTTTACGCAGAAGGTGGAGGATAATGCACCAACATCACAGCAGCTCGAACAGGGAAAGCGTGATTACCAAAAGCAGCTACTTCTCGATCTGTTTGTATTCGATACTATCATGCGGCCGTTAAACTACTGTAGAAAGTTGGCCATTGAACATCCCGATTCGATTAACGAGGTTTTAAGAACATCCCTATTTAAGATTTTGGATGATTTTAAAAAGGAGGTGCTGGTTATCTCTGAGAAGTTTAAAGGGCAGCTTATTTTACTCGTAGATATACCCGTTGATATTGAGCAGAACGAGGCTCTTCAGGATAGAGTAAAAAAGGGGAGTGCCTACTTTCTTGAAAAGGTGAGCGGAATTCTTCAGATAGGTATACAGAATCTAACAATAGATATAGACAACAAGGCGGTTAGCAAGACCTTTAACGATTCGATACGGAGAGTAGAGGATGAAATGAAGGTGAAGCAGCAGTGCATGAGAGGATCTACTGCTGGTTTTTTTGTGAAAGATTACCTAGAAGCGCGTGCTAAGGCATCTATTGACAAGGGCGCGGCTAAAGCTGATCGTAAGCCTACCGAATCGAAGGCTCCTGCTAATGTGGTAAACCCTAAGCTTTATCTGGCTCTTAAGTCGTGGAGAGATAGTAAAGCAGAGGAGCTTGAACTACCAATTTTTATGGTACTACCTCAAAAGGCACTCTACGATCTGCTACTTAAACTTCCGACGAAGCTGAACGACTTGAAAAATGTAAGCGGCTTTGGCGATAAAAAGGTAAAACAGTTTGGTGTAGAGCTGGTTGATATCATTAGCGACTACTGTGAGGATAACGACATTGATTACGAAAAGTCCTACGAAATAGACTATTCCATTAAGGAAGAACGGAAGAAGCAGAAGAAAGAACCAAAACCGGAAAAGGTTGATACGAAGAAAGTCACGATGGATCTCTTTAAATCGGGATTGACCATCGAACAGATTGCCCAAGAGAGGGGATTTGTAGCCTCAACCATTGAGGGGCATTTGGCCCATTTTGTTGCTGCTGGCGAATTAGAGATACACCAAGTTGTTAATTCGGAAAAAGTACATGCGATTGTAAGCTACCTCGAGCAGCATCCCCAACTATCCTTATCGGATGCTAAAATTGAAATGGGAGACTCCTACTCTTTTGGAGAGTTTAAGCTGGTACAGGCATACTTGAAAAGCAGGATAGGGGATCTGTAAACGTATTAATGGGGACTCATCTTAAGAGAATCCCTATAACAACAAAGAAGGCGCTTAATAGCGCCTTCTTTGTTGTTATAGGGATTTGTTTCTTTAATTCTTTGAAGTTGGTTCAGGAACAATTCGTTTTGCCTTGATGAAGCGATTCCTGAAGTAGGATGATTTGGTGAAATCTTCAACAACAACCCCTCTTGAACTCGATGAGTGAACCATAAGTACGCTGCTATCGTTAGATTGAACCACCATTCCAACATGATGAACACCGCTTCTTCGTCCTCTTCCTTTGAAGAAAACTAGGTCTCCAGGTTTGAGGTTTTCCTTTTCAATAGATTCACCAACTTTTGCCATTGCCGAACTGTTTCGAGGTAGCTCAACACCTTTAGATTTGAATAGATGTCCGATAAAGCCCGAGCAGTCGAATCCCGATGAGGTTGTTCCGCTATAGTGGTATGGTGTTCCTAGGTATTGTTTCGAGAACGAGATGATATTTTCCACAACAGGATCAGCTACGTTGGCAATTGCCTTTTCGAGAACGGATGTCTCCTTTTTAATAATAGTTGAATCTGCTTTATGAACTACATGTCGCCTATGGGTGCGTCTTGCCGTTGAATCAAAAGATAGAAGCAACAAGAAAGCAACAGTCAGCGTTATTATAGTTGATTTAAACATAAGCCTTTTTAATCGTTTTCTGCAAAATTAGTAGAAACTCCGAGATAATCTAATTTTCGGTGATATTTGTACCTCTTGTAATTTGATTTAGATTGTTAATTTTGAATCCTCGTTATTGAGATTTAGGCTTTTATGGAGGTTGTTAATAAAAAGTTAAATAATTATGGCTGAGGACATTTTATTTTCGGAAAATGCGACAAAAGAGGAGCGGTACAAGGAGCTGCTTCCTCAGATTGCTGCTCTTATCGACTACGAAGATGACATTACGGCAAATCTGGCCAACATCGCGGCGGTACTAAAGTATGGCTTCAACTTTTTTTGGGTTGGATTCTATAGCGTAAAGCAGGGTGGGCTGGTTTTAGGCCCTTTTCAGGGACCGGTGGCGTGTACGCGCATTGCCTTTACTAAAGGCGTTTGTGGTGCTTCGTATAGCCAAAAGAGAGTTGTTATAGTCGATGATGTTGACAGCTATCCGGGGCATATTGCCTGTAGCTCGCTGTCGAAATCGGAGATTGTTGTGCCGATTCTGAAAAATGGAGAGGTTGGTCTGGTGCTCGTTGTGGATAGCGAGTGCCTCTCGTCGTTCGACGAAGTGGATGAAAAATACCTCAGCGAGCTCGCTCTGATGATTCAGAAAAAGCTGTAGGGTGTACTTCTTGCAACGATTTGTGCTGGTATTTATATGAAACGAGCATAATACAGAGAGTCACCAAAGCAGCTGGAATTCTATTATGCGAGTTACATGCGACCAATAAATAAGAATTGTTTACGCATGAAAAATCCCCACAATATTAACCTGTAATGTTGTGGGGATTTTATTGATGTCTTTTACTACTATAGTATCGGTAAGCTGTAGGCTGTGCCTTCTTTTACAAACCCCATCTTTAGCAGATACTTTTCGTGGGCAGGAGTAAATGCTTTTGCCAACGCCCTTTTTATTCCAAGATCTCTAAGCGCGGTAGACTTTGAAAACAGGTACTTGCCTGGTTTGTAGTCGCGATTTTGAGGCGAGGTGTAGTCGATTTCGATTTCTAGCTCGTTAGCCGCATTGGTTTTACCTGCAACAACCCCAATTACCTCCATCTCGCGTGTTTGAAGCGCCACCACGTTGCAGCTGCTTAGCGTTTGGTTGAACTTTGGGAATGAGCTCGAAATATCTTCAGCAAATTTGGTGAGGAAGAGGTTTAAAATCTTCTCATTCGAATCGACAAGAAGCACATGGAAGGAACTGGCGTACTTGTAAATTTGTATGATGTAGTAAGCATCAATTAGGACGATAAGACCATTAAATGCGCCAACAGGTATGGCACCGATTAAAAAGCCGTAAACAGAAAAAATTGTCGATCCTGCCAGGTTAAGCCAGCGAAGCTTTAGTGGAGCGCTCATCAACAGCGAGGTAGCGGTTACAACGGATGCTAAATATCCAATCCACGTTACTATGTCTATGTTTTGCATGGTTTATTTTTAATAATGGGGCGTAAATATATAAAAAACTACCCATGGTTGGCTCGTTTTGTTAAGCTAATGGTTAACTTTTATTTTACTTCGTTAGCTTCTTGCTGCGCTCTATGGTGGTGGATGCGATTAGGCGGGTGTAGGTGTCGCGGATGCCCTTGTAGTAGGTGCAGATTTGGTATGAATTTTCGGTTTGGCTAAAGTTCCCTTCGGGCGATAGCTCCTTGGCGGCATCACCCTTGGTGTTACGTACAACGTACTGGTAGCAGTAGAAGCCCTGCTTGAGCAGCAGGGGAACTTCGTAGCATCCGGTTTTGCTATTGTACAGCATTTTTGACGCGTTGGAGGGTTCCCAACCCGTTATTTCGCCTTCGAGGTAAACGTCGTAGCCATCGCCAAGAAAGGGGGAACTGAGCGAGAACATGACGCTATAGTAGTCGCAATCGGTAGCGGCATTGGCCACGTTTAAACCGGCAATAACCATTTTTCCGTCGTAGTCGTAGGCCCAGGAGTAGGGAAGGTTGTCGCGCGACCTGTCGGGTTGCAGAAGCACGTAGTACTGGCCCTGCACCTGCTTTATGGAGCTGGCATTGGTGGATATGTAGTGCGCATCGCGGATGTCGAGCGTTCTAAATTCGTTTCCCGCAGGGTATATGTTCCTGTCGGTGCGGCTGTAGGCAATGGTGTTTACCCCGTAGGTTACCGGTTTGGGCTGTAGCGAGTCGGGGAGGAGGCGGTAGTTTTGGTAGACCTTCGTTTTTATATCCGTAGCCGGATTGGTGACGTTTAGCTGCTGGTACTGTAGCGTTAGGTTGAGCTGGTGCGAGGTTTGGTAGTTTCGGCCGGTAGGGATCGCAATCGATCCAACATGCGTGGCCACCTTTTCGGCGATAAGCACCCCCACGCTTAGCAGCGGCTGTTGCGTATCGGCATCCAAAACGGTAATCAGGTAGTTGCCCGACACCTTTGGCTTTACCTCGTTGTTGGGGAAGCTAATGGCGTAGTGCACGTACCGGATGGTGGTGTTGTTCGAAAACCCGCTGTTGTACAGGGGCTGTTCCTGAAAGCCATCGAGGAAGAGGGAGGGGAACAAGCTCTCGTCCCTCCAATTTTCGTCGCAGTGGGTAATTTTGTACACCAGGTTTCGGGGAGCCTTGGCGATAAGATCGTCGAAGGCAACGGTCACCGACTCGATGTTGGCAAGGTATATGCTCGGGAAGGTGGTTATATCGGTATT
>CAXYUU010000160.1:0-7654 GCA_964292015.1 uncultured Acetobacteroides sp. | reverse complement strand
GTACCAGGTCGGCATTACGTCGGGTACTTGCCGCGGCCAATGCGACACATACCGTTCTTGGATCAACGGTTATGGAGGCGGTGACCCGTTCGCTGCATACCACTACCGGTATGCCGCTATGGACTGCTTCGATGCCAAAGAACTTTAAGATGAAGCCTACTCCTCAAGAGTCCAGCTTGCTTAAGGTGGTTTACTTCCCGAGCTGCATCAACCAAACCATGGGTGTTGCCAAGGGTGATCCCTACAAAACGCCGCTGCCTAATGTGATGGTTAATCTGTTAACCAAGGCCGGTTATGAGGTGATATTCCCCGAGAACATGGAGTCGCTTTGCTGCGGAACCATTTGGGAGAGCAAGGGGATGCCCGACATTGCAGATAGGAAGACCAAGGAGCTGGAGGTTGCCTTGTACAAGGCGAGCAATAGGGGGGCGTATCCTGTTTTGTGCGACCAGAGTCCGTGCCTATACCGTATGCGTACCTGCATTAAGACGATGAGGCTATACGAACCTGCCGAGTTTATTGAGCTATTCTTGGCAGATAAGCTGGTGTTTACGCCCGTTGATGAACCGGTAGCACTTCACGTAACCTGCTCTACAACCAAGATGCAGCTGCGCGATACCATTATTTCGCTGGCCAAGCGATGCTCTACCAAGGTGTTTGTACCTGCCGAGGTTGGTTGCTGTGGATTTGCAGGCGATAAGGGTTTCACTCAACCCGAGATAAATGCCTACGCGCTTCGTAAGCTACGTCCGCAGCTCGAACAGGCTAGCATTAAAATGGGCTATTCCAATAGCCGTACCTGCGAAATCGGACTTGCCACCAATGGTAAGATACCGTATATGTCGATTGTATACCTAGTAGATCGGGTTACCGAGCCTGCAAAAGGATAATTGCACGTATGGTTTGATGGGAGTTTCAACGTCTCGATTGCTCGTTACTCTGCCCAATTTGGAGTAAATGGGTAGTCATGGAGGCTATGGTACGTTTAGGTTTTAGTTTAAATCAGGAGAGTGCATTCCATTTATAAGGTATTCAAAAAAAAGAGGTGACCGAAAGGTCACCTCTTTTAGGTTGTTAAAGTTAGACTAGTAAGTTCTCATTTTTTCGCTGCTCTTCGACGAGCTGCTCGTCGTTTTTGCTGCACCGCTATCTTCCGATGGGCTTTCGATTCTCATCTTGTAGAACGAGCGCCATACGAAGTAAAGAGCACCAATGAGGAGGATAACGCCAACATAAGGGGCGGTAGGTCTGAACTGAGGGCTAATGGCAATTTCCATAGCCAGCAATCCGAACAGGGTGGTAAACTTAATAATTGGGTTGATGGCCACCGACGAGGTATCCTTAAATGGATCGCCAACGGTATCGCCCACAACAGTTGCATCATGGAGAGGAGTACCCTTTTGCTTAAGATCGACCTCTACCACCTTCTTGGCATTATCCCAGCATCCGCCGGCGTTTGCCATGAATACGGCTTGGTAAAGACCAAAGAAGGCGATTCCAATTAGGTAGCTAACAAAGAACGATGCTGCTGCAAAGCGAATTTCAGGACTTGCACCAAGTACCTCTCTACCCGAAATAAAGGCAAAGGCAAGTGCAAAGAGGAATACCGCTGCAAAAATATTCCACATGCCGGTTTGGGCATACTGGGTACAAATCTTTACCACCTCTTTTGATGTTTCGATAGATGCCTTCTTTTCGGCATTAGGATCGAGGTTGATGTGACGTTTGATGTACTCAACAGCACGGTAAGCTCCGGTGGTAACTGCTTGGGTTGCTGCTCCGGTAAACCAGTAGATTACGGCACCACCACAAAGTAGGCCGAATAGGGTCCAAGGGTTAAGCAGGTTTAGAATTGCTTCAGGTTGTACCCCAAGTACATTTTTAATTACCAGAATAAGCGAGAAGATCATGGTGGTTGCACCTACCACTGCGGTACCAATAAGTACCGGTTTGGCGGTTGCCTTAAAGGTGTTACCGGCTCCATCGTTAGCTTCAAGATAGTATTTTGCCTTTTCGAAATCGGGCTTAAAGCCAAAGTCGCGTTCGATTTCCTTACCGATGTTAGGTATATCTTCGATTAGCGAAAGCTCGTAAACCGACTGCGCGTTATCGGTTACCGGTCCGTAGCTATCTACTGCAATGGTAACAGGTCCCATTCCTAGAAGTCCGAAAGCGATAAGTCCAAACGCAAATATCGAGGAGTAGATCATCAGCTGGTCGAGACCGAATGTGCTGGCGTAGTAGCCTACAAACATAAGGGCAAAGAATACCATACCTTTCCAGAATGCAGAGAAGTTACCGGCTACAAATCCCGAAAGGATTACCAGTGAGGCGCCCCCTTCTTTACCTGCCTTAACCACCTCTTGTACGTGAGCCGATTTTGGGCTGGTGAAGATCTTGGTAAATTCTGGAATAATAGCGCCGCCAAGTGTGCCGCAGCTAATAATGATGGAAAGAATAGCCCAAAGATTCGAATCTCTTAGGATAGGGATTGCAGATGTTGGTCCAATAAGAAAGTAGCTGGCAATAAAGGTGGCTATGATCGATAGGATGGAGGTAATCCACACGAGGTGGGTTAGCGGTTTCTCGAAATCGATATCATCCTTATTGCTGTAAAGCGTTTTGCTTATGAGGTTGTTGATCCAAAATGCCGACACTGACGTTACGATCATCATTATGCGCATGGCAAAAATCCAGGTAAGGAAGGTTGCCTGTAGGGTAAATCGGGCTGCTTCGTCGAAGCCGGGAAGCATACCAACAGCCAGTACGATAAACGAAACTAGCGCAACACCGGTAACACCGTAGGTTTCGAAACCATCGGCGGTAGGTCCAACACTGTCGCCAGCGTTGTCGCCAGTACAGTCGGCAATTACGCCGGGATTACGAGGGTCGTCTTCGCCAATTTTGAAAACCACCTTCATAAGATCCGAACCAATGTCGGCAATCTTGGTGAAGATACCACCGGCAATACGAAGGGCCGATGCGGCAAGCGATTCTCCAATGGCAAAGCCAATAAAGCAGGCGCCAGCTAGCTCGCGAGGCATGAGCATCAGAATGATAAGCATCATTATGAGCTCGATACAAATAAGTACCACGCCGATGCTCATTCCTGCATTTAGCGGGATGGTGAGCAGCTTAAGGGGCTTACGCTCTAATGAGGCAAATGCCATACGGCTGTTGGCAAGGGTATTCATTCGAATACCAAACCAGGCAACACCGTACGATCCGAGGATACCAATAACGGTCCAGGTAAGGATAAGCGCAACGCCACCGAAGCTCATCTCCTGTAGGTATCCGAAGTAGAATGTTACGCACGAGGCGATAATTAAGAATATCCAAATAAGGAATTTTCCCTGTTGGATTAGGTAGGTTTTACAGGTTTCGAAAATTACGTTCGAAACCTCGAGCATCGAAGAGTGCGCCTTTACCTTCTTAACTTTTAGAAATTGGTAAAGTCCAAAAACAAGTCCTAAGATACACACCAGAAATCCCCACCCCAAAAGAGTGTTCTGACTCTCGGAGAGATTTGGGATTTTTAGGTCGGCTTCGCTTGCTGATGAGAGCAATGGAAGAAGTATCGAAGCCATGCAGAGTAAGAATATTTTTTTCATAGTATTTCCGTAGATTAAAATTCTACGCAAGATCAAAAGTATAACCTTGCTCAATTTATGCGTAAGAATTAGACGTGTTTTTTTGCGTTAAATTTATGTTATACAACTTAAGTTTACATTCATTAATATTCGGCAATTCTTTTTGATTTGTTGTAGTTGTTAGTTGTCAGCGGTATAAGCTTAAATTGGCAAAACCTGTTTAATAATTTTCTATAGCAGGAGCATTTTGCCTACCTTTGTATTCTTATTTCGACAGAAACATCTGATGAACATCTCTTTTCTAATTTCAGCTGCTTTTCTGCCACTACTCAGCTTTTTTCTACCTAAAGGTCGCCATTTTGCAATAACGATTCTTACCCAGCTGATAGTGGCATGCTATACAATTGCTATGGCGTTTAGCGTAAATGGTGTAGGGCTGGCACCTTTGGTGACCGACGGCTTTATTGGGACTCCAGCAGTAATCATTGATCCGTTGGCGCTGCTTTTTGTAGTCATTATTAACTTGGTCTGCATCCTATCGACTGTTTACTCCAAGGGTTACCTGGCACCGTACTTTGCAAGTAAGAAGCGGAGCGAGCTGGCAATTCATGCTACCGCCCTTGTTTGGCTTCAGGTATCCATGCTACTGGTGGTAACCCTTCGCGATGGCTTTGCTTTTCTTGCCGCATGGGAGGCTATGACGTTGGCCTCGTTTGTGCTGGTAATGTTCGAGGCCGAGAAGCGTGACACGTTTCGAGTAGGGTTGTCGTACCTTATCCAGATGCACGTTGGCTTCTTCTTCATCCTTTCGGGGTTTGCTGTTGCCTACATTCGAACGGGGATTTTCGGGTTTGATGCCCTTACACCCTACTTTGCCCAGAACAACGGCATCCTGATATTTATCCTTTTCCTTATTGGTTTTGGTTTAAAGGCTGGTTTTGTTCCGTTGCATACCTGGCTTCCCAATGCTCACCCTGCTGCGCCTTCGCACGTGTCGGGTGCCATGTCGGGGGTAATGATAAAGATGGGTATTTACGGTTTGATCCGGGTGCTCTTCTCGATGCACGATCACTACTTCGAGGTTGGTATCATTCTCCTGATGGTTTCTCTCCTTACAGGAGTTTGGGGCGTAGTAAGCGCCATCGTACAAAAAGATTTGAAGAAGGTGCTTGCCTACAGCAGCATCGAAAATATAGGAATTATAGGTATGGGCTTAGGCCTAGGGTTTATTGGGCTGTACATGAAGTATCCCCAGCTGTCGTTGCTTGCCTTTGCTGGTGCGGTGCTGCATATTGTAAACCATTCGCTGTTTAAGCCGCTGCTATTTATGGGCGCTGGATCGGTGTATACGGCCACGCATACGCGTAACATGAACGATTTGGGCGGACTTGTACATAAGATGCCGCACACAACCGCTCTTTTTATTGTTGGCTCGATGGCAATTTGTGCCCTTCCTCCTTTTAACGGTTTTATATCGGAACTCCTAATATATATGGGTATGTTCGATAGCTTGGTGGGGCAGTCGCTTCGCGAAACTATCCTTCTTATTTCCTCCTCTATGGTGTTAGCGCTGATCGGAGGGTTGGCAATATTTGCATTCTCTAAGGCTGTGGGTATTGCATTTCTTGGCGCTCCCCGTAAGCAAATAGATAACGTGCACGAGGTTACCCTTTGGATGCTTTTACCTCAGTACGTACTGCTGGTTGCCATCCTGCTCATCGGATTATTTCCATCTATTGCCATTCAGCTGGTGTTGCCTGTTGTTGGCCAGTTTCCGCAGGTAAACATGTCGCCCGATATACTGTATCCGATACTAAAAACAACCAGCAGTATCTCGTGGATATCGCTGATGTTTATCGGTTTTATTGCGGTGATCTTTTTCATTCGTAAAAAGATGCAGCAGGATGTTTCCATTACCCAAGGACCTACCTGGGGATGTGGCTACTCTGCCGTTAATTCGACCCAGCAGTACACCTCTACCTCGTATGCCGATAGCCTGATGTCGATTACCAAGCCAATGATAAAGGTTACCAACGATTTTGAACCGCTCGAAAAGACCGATTTTTTTCCTCATGCGGGTAGCTTTAAAACGGGAAGCAACGATGTGTTTGAGGATATGGTGACGGTTCGACCTACAAATAGACTTTTGAAGCTAATTCGAAAGGCGGCTATTTTACAAACCGGACAGGTGCAGCACTACGTGCTCTACGCCTTACTTTTTATTGCCGCCATTTTTGTGCTAACCTACTTTAAGCTGATTTAGTATGACCGGATACCTACTCATTATACTTGCAGCCATCTTTTTCCCCGGTATTATTGGGCGAACTAAGAGTATTGCATCGGGGCGCAAGGGGCCTGCTATTCTTCAGCCCGTGCGCGATATCGTAAAGCTTCTTCGTAAGGGTAGCGTTTACAGTACAACCACCAGCTTCGTATTTCGAATAGCGCCAACCATTGGGCTAGCCTGCGTGTTTACCGCCATGCTGGTAATTCCTTTTGCCGGTGGCGATGCCCTTATTTCGTTTAAGGGCGATTTCGTATTCTTTGCCTATATGCTGGCGTTGGGTCGTTTTCTTATGATTATTGCGGCCCTCGACACGGGTAGCAGCTTCGAAGGAATGGGGGCCAACCGCGAATCGCTCTACTCGCTTCTTGTCGAACCAGCCTTCTTTGTTATGATGGGCGTACTGGCCATGATGACCGGGTGTGCCTCGTTTACCGAAATATTTAAGTCGTTCAACACGGTTGGCGA
This sequence comes from uncultured Acetobacteroides sp., assembly GCA_964292015.1. GTDB lineage: Bacteria > Bacteroidota > Bacteroidia > Bacteroidales > ZOR0009 > Acetobacteroides. Next base: position 1,312 of record CAXYUU010000160.1, on the reverse strand, counting down.
CTACTCGTTTCTACTCGGTGCGCTGTTTGCCTATCTCGTGATTCTTATCGCGATGGTAGAAAATAGTCGTCTTCCGGTCGATGATCCTAAAACGCACCTGGAGCTTACCATGGTTCACGAGGTGATGATTCTCGACAATTCAGGTTTCGATTTGGGATTAATCCATCTTACCTCATCGCTTAAGTTTGGGGTGTACTCTATGCTGCTGGCCAATATGCTTATTCCTCCAACATGGAAGGTGGGCTACCAGTTTCTCTACTTTGGGGTTATTGCCGTTGGCTTTGCCGTGGTGGTGGGCGTTCTCGAATCGTTTAGGGCTCGAAATAAAATGGCCAAAAACCCTCAGTACCTGCTCACGCTTATTGCCATTGGGCTTTTGGGATTAATTGTAGCGCTTATTCTAATGCAAAAAATTGCCTAACTACTCAGTACTCATGGTATCACGACACACGATAAACGTATCACGAAAGCCAATAAATGTTTTGTGTAAGTTGTCAAATATAACTGGCGTAAGCCTCGTGATACCATTCAATGGTGCTGAGTAATTATAAAAAAAACAATAGTAACTCATGAATTTAATCATAATCGTACTTTTTGGCGTTACGCTTATGTACATTTCGATAGCCGAAAGGTTTTCGACCTACGTGAAGCTTATTGCGCTACAGGGGGTGCTGCTCTTCTTCTTGGCATTCTCCCAGCTTTCGGGAACCGAAAACATGGCATCGCTCATATTTGTAGTTGCCGAGACGCTCATCTTTAAAGCTATTGCCGTACCGCTGCTGCTTCGCAACATCACCAAGAAGATGAAGGTGGCAAAGGTGCACAGCAAGGCGGTTCCTGCCTTTTACTCGTTGATACTGGTGCTGGTGGCAATGGGGGTTAGCGTAGTGCTATCCGATATGCTTAAGATTGGCCGTATCGAAAAGATATTTATGATTACCGCCCTGTTCACGGTATTCACCGGGTTGATCCTGGTGATCACCCATAAGAAGATATACCCTCACTTAATTGGGTTTCTTGTTCTCGAAAACGGCGTATTCATGTTTTCGTTGGCGGTAGGTTCCGAGATGCCCTTTCTGGTTAACTCGGCCATCCTGCTCGACCTTTTTGCCAGCGTCCAGATTTTGGGCGTTTTTGCCTCGCGCATTGGAAAGCGGTTAAACGACCCCGATATCGACGATTTATCATCACTTAAGGATTAACGAATGCTGTACTTTTTCATCATATCGGTAGCTGTTGTTGGGGTGATGCTCTCCCTTCGAAACCCCTTGGCCAGCAAGATACTCTCGTGTGTGTTTGTGGGCAACCTTAT
>CAXYUU010000159.1:0-7654 GCA_964292015.1 uncultured Acetobacteroides sp. | reverse complement strand
GGTACGTTGCCCGATTGGGTAAGTGCGCCTTTTTTTAAAAGCTTTTTGTAGCTGTCGAACACCTTACTTCGACCAAAATTATGATTGATTTGCCCAACCAAACTACTAACTTAGGGCACGAAGTAGAGTCGTTGGCCGTTGGTAAATACAAAATGGCGCACCTCGTTAGTAGGTACAACGATGTGACTACCTCATCGGCATAAAAGATAATCCTGAAGCTTACGAACATAATCAAAAGCGATGAATACGTATAAAATAGCCGTCCTAAAGGGCGACGGAGTTGGCCCCGAAATTGTGGACGAGGCAGTAAAGGTGTTAAACGCTGTTGGTCGCAAGTTCAACATCGAGTTCGACTATAGCGAGGGGCTTATAGGTGGCATTGCCATCGACACCCTTGGCTTCCCATTCCCTGCCGAGACCCAGGCGATATGCGAACGAGCCGACGCCATCCTTTTTGGTGCCATTGGCGATCCTAAATTCGACAACGACCCCACCGCAAAGGTTCGTCCGGAGCAGGGATTGCTTGCCATGCGCAAGGCGCTGGGTTTATTTGCCAATATCCGACCTATATGGGCATACGATAGCCTCTTAAGCCTATCGCCACTAAAGGAGCACGTTATTAAAGGGGCTAGCTTTGTGGTAATTCGCGAGCTAACCAGCGGCATCTACTTTGGTGAGCCTCGTGGCCGCAGCGAAAACGGACATACCGCCTTCGACACCTGCGTGTACTCGAAAGAGGAGATTATCCGTGTAGCCAAGGTGGCCTTTGAGCATGCCATTGCCCGCAACAAGAGGCTAACCGTGGTAGACAAGGCCAACGTACTGGCCACCTCGCGCCTATGGAGGGAAACAGTACAGGCAATGGAGAAGGATTACCCCTCGGTAGCGGTAGACTACATGCTTGTGGACAACGCCGCCATGAAGCTGATCCTCCAGCCCACCTACTTCGACGTGGTGCTTACCGAAAATATGTTTGGCGATATCCTCACCGACGAGGCCAGCGCTTTAACCGGCTCGCAGGGCATGCTGCCATCGGCATCGAAGGGTTTAAAGGTATCGCTGTACGAGCCAATACACGGCAGCAACCCACAAGCAAAAGGCAAGGGCATTGCCAACCCCATTGCCACCATCCTATCGGCGGCCATGATGCTCGAAGACCTCGGCGAAGCCTTTGCCGCAAAGGCCATTCGCACAGCGGTAGACCGCGTGGTTGCCGAAAGCTACCTCACACCCGACCTAAATGCCGCCAACCCCAAATCGACATCGGAAGTTGGAAGGCGAATTGTAGATAGCTTATAGTAAAGCTGTATTTGCAGCTCGAATAGCCCGCTTAACCACGTTTGGTTGACGGGCTTTCCTGCTTTTAGGGCGATGAGTACGCCCACTATTCCGACAGGTAAAGCTATAAATCGAAGATGTACTTTTACGAAAGCGACGCAGCTCATTTAGCTACACCTTATCCCCATTTAAAATCCAATGGCATTAAGTTAAGCGCAAAGTTTAATCAACGCTGTCATTCCGGGCTTGTCCCTGAATCTTAAGAGGAATTCAATAGCTTATAAAAAAGCCCTTCGGGCAATTCATTAGATCCCGTGACAAGCACGGGATGACACTCCGAGGAAAGTTTTTCCCTTTACTCAATGACATTGCCCATACTATCCACTACACCCCTCATCTAAATAAAAATATCGTTTAAAATGCAATCTGAAGTCTTTAAAGAAGGAAACCCTACCCCTAAAATGGCATCGTGGCAGCTTAAAAATACATCTACGAGATAAAAAAAGGCAACCAGATGCAAAAATATTCCGCCACGAGGAAATTTTTCAGCCCTGAAAAAACACCACCATGGACGTAGAGATAGCAAAGCGCCATATGGAGATAAAATATACGCTACTAAAATTAAGCAGTGTGCCTCTACAGGTTAACAAATCACCTCCAGCAGAGCAACAATGCGCTACTAAATACCGGAAATGCGCTATTAAAAAATAAAAATCCGTTTTTAAAAACATTATATCACCGCTTAAAAAATAATTATGCACTTCTCATCCAAGTTTTTTACCTTTATATAGCCATTTGGCTTTGGGGGTTCCCCAAAGCCATTCGACGAAGTAGAAAAAAAAGCATATATGTTTAATGCCAAAACTTTATCAGCATGATTCGGATAAACTTGCAGCATGTTCTATGGTTAAAAAACGCGCCCAATGCCCGAAAGTACTTTGTAAGCAAGGGTATAAATAGCACCACCGCCTACAGGTATGCACGAATGACCAATAGGCGCTTTACCTTTAAGGAGCTAGAGGTGTTGTGCCTCATATTCGACTGCACGCCAAACGATATTTTTGAATGGATTCCCGAAAGAGAACATGCCGGACAAGGCTATGCACTCGAAAAGCTAATCAGAACATACGAGGAGGAATCGCTGATGTCCGCAATTGCCAATCTACCAATGGAAGAGCTGGTAGATGTAAAAAGATATATCCTAGAGAAGCGCAAGGCCAGCAAAAAGATTGGATAACACCTTCTTTTACATACAAATTGCTGCTTAAAGATGCCAGCTATGGCATCTTAGCTATCAAAACCAACATGACCCATAGTGCTATCGCCCATAAAGGACGCGAAAATGTCTCCCTATATATAAATGTAACGTCAATGTGGTGCAATCTGTCGCACCTCAGCAAAGTGTACCTAAATAATTCAGGCTTCCTCCAATTTTTAAACCAAGACCATATTATTTCTGCTAGATTTGCTCCAAATCTAAACCACCGACAGTAATGAACGAGGTACAGCAAGCTTACTTGGATAGAATTGAACGGCTCGAGCAACAAAAGGCAACCGCTACACGACATGGCAAGGTGCTTATGTGGCTTCGCCTTGCGCTATTTATTGCCGCAGTGGCATCGCTATATGCGCTGTTTAGCATTTCGGTGGTCGAGGCTGTTGTTGTAAGCCTCATATTCCTGGCCCTATTCGCCTACACCGCCATAGTCGACCTGCGCAACCAGCGAAACATCATCTTTCTCGAAAACCTAATCGTCATAAATAGCGACGAGCTGGCCTGCACCCAGGGTAGCTTTGCGGCATTTGATGCCGGACAGGAGTTTTTCGATGTAAAGCATGCCTACTCGTACGATCTCGATATTTTTGGAGAGCAATCCATCTACCAGCTCATTTGTAGAGCTACCACCCAGAGCGGAAAAAAACATTTGGCGAATCGGTTAATGCAACCGCTACCCAAAGAGGCAATTGTAGAACATCAAAAAGCCATAAACGAGCTAACCAACGAGGTAGACTGGCGTCAAGACTTCTACGAAGCCGGTAAAAGTTACAGCCGCACCTCGTCGAACATCAACAACGTACTAAGCTGGCTTAAAACCGATAGCAAGACACTCGATAGCCGGTTTTTAAGAGTACTCATTACCATTATGCCGATAGTAACCATCTCATTAGGGGTGTTATGGGTGTTTAATATACTGCCAGGAGCATTCGTACTGGCCATATTTGCCCACATGATGGTGTACGGCAAGTACGGAAATCAGGTAAACATCATACAAGGTGAGGTGGCCAATGCCGAAAACGAGATGAAAAGCTACTCGACGCTGCTGCAGCTTATCGAGCAGAACGATTTTACCAGCAAGCACCTCATCAGCCTAAAAAAGGAGCTGGAGATGGATGGTGAAAAGTCGTCGGCCATAATGAAGAAGTTCGCCAGCCTAGTCAAAAAGCTAGACTACCGCCTCAACATGGTATTTCTCATGACCGTAAATGGACTTCTATTTTGGGATTTCCGAGTGGCCTTCCGCCTAATCGACTGGAAAAGGAAGTATGCCCCGCTAGCCCAGAAATGGATAGATGTGGTAGGCGAAATGGAGACCATTTCGTCGTTGGCAACGCTAAAGTACAACAACCCAAGCTGGACAAACGCCGTCGTAGCCGATGGATACTTTAAAATAGAGGCTACCGAGGCGGCTCACCCGTTGATACCCGCAGAGCAACGTATTGCCAACACCTTTACTGTCGAAAACAACGAGAAGGTGCTGCTGCTAACGGGTTCGAACATGGCCGGCAAGAGTACCTTCCTGCGAACCTTGGGCGTTAACATGGTGCTGGCCTATGCAGGAAGCGTGGTGTGTGCCAAGGCCTTCGAGGTATGCTACGTACCCATCCGCACCAGCATGCGAATTACCGACTCGCTGGTAGAGAACACCTCATCGTTCTACGCCGAGATAAAAAGGCTGGGCGAAATCGTAAACGCGGTAAAACAGGGCGAAAAGCCCTTCCTCCTACTCGACGAAATTCTTCGCGGCACCAACTCTAACGACCGTCATATTGGCTCGCGGGCGCTAATAGACCTGCTGGTGGAGTACGGGGTATGCGGCATCATCGCCACACACGACCTTACCCTTGCCCAGGCAAAGGAAAACCACCCTCAGGCGCTTACCAACTACCACTTCGACGTACAGGTTGATGCTAACGACGAGCTATTCTTCGACTACAAGGTAAAGCAGGGTGTATGCCAGAGCCTAAACGCCTCGATACTGATGCGAAAGATTGGGTTGAAAGTGTAGCTTTAAAAGAAGTTAGACGAAGTAATTTTAGAAGTTAAACGGAGTTAGACGAATAGCAGTCGTAAAACGATATCTACTAATCCCTAATGAAGGATAGGCATCTATTTATTTAGGAAAAAAAGAATACTTCCCAAGTAGAGCGAACAGCTATTCCTATAGCTTCAGCTACCTTCCTCTAACTTCTGAAATAACTTATTTAAAGAGAAATCCCCACCCTCAAAATCCCCACCAGCGCATTTGGGGTGGCAACACCAAATCGCGAGGGGTTAATAACGTACTGCAAATCGGGCTGAAGGTAGGCATGATTGCCAAAAGGATACTTATAGGTAAGCTCCACCACCTTCTCGCTGCGGTAGTAAAAATCGTTAAGCTGGGCATAGGCTATGGAGATACCCAGCTCGTCGTCGGGATTGATAGGCGTACATCCATGAAGCACCAAACCAGCCCCAGCATACAGCGGATTGGTACTGTGGCTAACCGGACTGTACGATAGCTGCACAAAGGCATCCAGCAGACTCCTACTAGCCGATTTTGATATTAACCGCTGGTTTCCTACCAGGTAAAAACCGTAGAGCGTTTTAATATTGGGCTTAGTCATATCGCCCTGCTTCTGGTAGTGCGAATGGTAGTAGCAGCCAAACTTGTAAAAGCCCCCCTCCTTTATTCCTACACCCCTACTATAGCCATACTCGCCAATGATCATGAACCCGCTATCCTCCCCGAAAGGCATTTCGAAGTTGGCCGGATGGATGGTCATAAAGCTAGGGTTTCCATCGAAGATTCCGCATCTTATGGTATTTATCGAATCGAGGTTAACCCGTAGCACAGCACCCAACCCGGTGTTTGGAAACACCGAAACGGCAACATGATCGGTAAAGGTGGAGTGCAGGCCAAACGAGGAGTTGATAAAGGTTCCACCAACGGTATTTACCGAAAACTCGGCGTTCATATCCAAAATTCCGACTGTTGTATTAAGCTTACCGAAGGATTGCCGATACAGCAACTCCTGGAAAAAGGTGCGATTACCCGCCTGAATATTGCTCACACCCTGAAAATCGCCCACAAAATCGTCCGAAGGAATCCGACCGTGCGTATTGGCAAGGTTCATAACCAGCTCGCCCCCCTTCCACCAGCGAGCAGCCTCGGTACTAAACGACACTTGAACCTTTGCCAGCCCGAGATAGCCTGTTTCGCGGCTAAGACCACCCCTAAGATTGCTCAAAACATCGCCAACATACGATATATTGGAAGAAAATGGGGAATGAGAAACGACATCCTCGTGTTGAGCTATGGCGGTATTGGACAAAAACATTCCGAAGAGAGCGATTGCAGTAATATTCAGCTTCATTATTGTAATAATTGTTGGATACAAAGAAACGACTCCCGATTCGAGCACCCAATACCTACTTGTAGGGATTTATTCCCTCCGATTACTTAAACTCGATGACTGTCCCGCGCTCCTTATGCAGCATAGCCTCTGGAACAGCAGCCTGCACATGCTCCTTCAACATTTTAAGCATGTTGCGCTTGGCGTAGCTGCGGGCGTACACCAGTCCAACCTCGCGCAAGGGCACCATATCTACAAACGTTCGCACCTGAAGCTTACGCAACTCGCTCATTTCCGAAACGGCCAGCTCGGGAAGCAGGGTAAATCCACCATTACGATCGATCATCTTCACCAATGTCTCAAACGATCCACTTTCGTACTCAAAAGGTAGCGAATGGCGATGGGTATCGTGGTACGAGCAAAGGTTAAGCACCTGCGTACGAAAGCAGTGCCCGCTACTGAGCAGCCAAAGATCGGGAGCTGCGAGCTCCTTAATCTCCAGCTGTGGTTTTTCGGTAAAAATATGTCCCGGACTGGCGTAAACCATGATTTCCTCGTAAAATAGAGGCTCCTCCTTTACCGCTAAATCGTGCAAAGGCGTCACTAAAATACCGACATCAATTAAATCCTTCTTGAGCGCCTCCACAATATCATCGGTAATCATTTCCCGAACCTTTAGTAGCAGGTTAGGATGATCGCCGGCCAACGAGTTCATGAAAAGAGGAAGTAGGTAAGGTGCCAACGAGGGGATTACGCCAATGCGGAGCTCGCCGGATATCTCCTTTTTATGGTTGGCAACAATAGCCTCGATGCCTTTAGCCTCGCGCAGTATGTTGCGGGCCTGCTCGATAATATCGATACCCACATCGGTTGGTATAATGGGCTGCCTACCTCGGTCGAAAATATTTACACCCAGCTCATCCTCCATCTTTTTAATTTGCATGCTCAAGGTGGGCTGCGTTACAAAACACTTTTCGGCAGCAGTGGCAAAATGACGGAAGGTATCCACCGCAACAATATATTCTAGCTGAACTAACGATACCATACCTATTATATTAAGGTGTGAAGCTCCGTAAATGCGCTACTAAATCGGCTACTCAAACTTTTTTTTCAGTCAAATGCACCAAAAGTATCCATTCTAAAGCATTGACAATGTAATCATATAGTTTCACTCTATCAATACATAAATATTATCAATTTGACTTATATCGTCACACCACCTACCTTTGTACCAGTAAAAGAAAATAACCCAAACAAGCTAAAAACCGAAGCCATGAACAGCAATCTAAATGCAATAGGACTGAACAGCTTGCAATCGACAAATCTAGCGACCAGCTTAAACAGCTTGCTAGCGAGCTACCAGGTATTTTACCAGAACCTACGAGGTTTCCACTGGAACATAAAAGGTGAAAAATTCTTTGAGCTACACCTCAAATTCGAAGAGCTCTACAACGATGCAGTACTCAAGATTGATGAGGTTGCCGAACGAATACTAACACTTGGCGAAACACCTCTGCACACCTTCAGCGACTACATATCGGCCTCCGAAATTGAGGAGGTTAAAGAGATAAGCGATGCCAGCATTTCCATTACAACTACATTAAACAATTACAAGATACTAATTGTTAAGGAAAGAGTGCTGCTTAAGCAAGCCCAAGATATGGACGACGAGGGACCAGCAACCCTTATGAGCGACTACATAACGCAGCAGGAAAAAACTGTTTGGATGCTATCGGCATACCTTAACTGCTAGGTGAATAGG
>CAXYUU010000158.1:0-7683 GCA_964292015.1 uncultured Acetobacteroides sp. | reverse complement strand
GGGTTTCGAATGGGCCACATCGCCACCAAAAACGTTGACGTTTCGGATGGTAATATGGCGTACGGTTTTACCTGCAAAAATATTGAGGTACTCCTGGCGGCTGATGTTTATTTGGGAGGTGTCGGGCTTACCGGCAAAAATCCAAGCGTTGAGGTGCTTGATGATCACGCTTTTTTTGTACTTCCGCTTAATTTTTTTGTTTTTGCCAAGGATCACCAGCTCTACCGAATCGGGCAGGCAGAGGGTGGTGTCTCGGGATATGACCATCTCCTTGTTGCCCAGCAAAATTATGGCGGGACTTTTTATGCGGATGGAATCTCTTGATACCTTTAGCCTTTTTGCCTCGGCACCATTGCAGAGCAGGCAAAAGAGTAGTGCTAAAAGTAATGGTGATCCACGCATATGCAGTCGGTTATCGAGCTTCTAAAATACAATAAAATAATCCAAGTTCTACGCATGAAAAAAGAGAGGCTGCCGGCCTCTCTTCCATTTTAACAGTCGTTCGACCTACTTGACGTATTTTTTTGTGCTGATCTCTATCTTAAGAATAAAGAAAAAGTAGTCGTCGTCGAGCGGGATGAACTGGAAGTTGAGCTTCTCCTCCGTTTTGCGGGCAATGTCGATAAGGCCAAGTCCTGCACCACCTTTTGCAGATAGGACGCCCTCCTTCATTTGCTGCTTGTACATCTCTTTGAGCTCCTCCTTGGAGGCGTTGTTCACCTTTACAAGAATCTCCTCGAGCGAGTCTCTGTGCTTCGACGCAACCTTGTTGGAGGTAATAACGTAGTAGGTGTCGTTTTTCTTGCCAATGATAAATAGTCCGCTGCCCGTATGGCTGGTTTGGCTTAGCTCGTCGGAGTGCTTATTCATATTCTGCAACGTTTCTACCATTACGTGGAATACCTTGCGCTGCACCGACCGCTCTTCGCTGTTACGCTCCATGTTTGATTCGGCCATAGACGTAAACATACGGGTTATCTCGTGGCTAAATTCTCCAAGATATACCAACGAAAATCCGTTTTCGATCATTTCGTCGTAAACGTTCGAAATGGATTTGATGAAAGAGAATGATAGATTCATTGTAACCGCTTAGCTTGTTTTTAATATTCGATTCGAAATAGCGATGGAGGATAGGCTGCTTGCCCATCCTCCATCAGCTTAAAATTTTGAAAGTCCTAATACGTTTGCTCCTTGAATGAAATTCAGGTCGCGCGGTATATGCTTACTGTCGATTTTCTTCAGGTCTTTTTGAAGCGTTGGCGATATAACGCCCTTTTCGGTCGCCCTTTTTAGGGCGGCTTGGTAGCCGCCGTTACCTTGAATGACAATAATTTCGTGCGATAGCTCCTTGATGGCGCGTTTCATTGCCGATTCGTGTACGGTGTAAAAGCCGGTTTTGTCGTTTCGGGTAATTGCTCCGTGGTTTACAAAGAAGTTAAAGGTGGCCATGTTGGCCTTTCCGTGCGAGCTCGATGCTCCGAACCTTACCGAGCGGAAAATTCCGGCGGCAAACGTTACGTAGTTTTCCATCAGCGCCTTTTTGGGCAGCGCCTTTATCCTTACCAGCTCGCCGATCATGTAAAGCCCGAGTATGTCGGCTTTGTTTTCTTCGATTGCGCTATACTGCTCCTTAAGTGCCGTGTGTACCGGGCCCTTCTTGTTAATGGTATTCTTTACGCCTAGTCCATGTGCTACCTCGTGAAACATGGTATTTTGGAAGAAGGCGTTAAATGTCACCATATTCACCTGCGAAGGATCGATAACAACTTCTGAAATAGGCTTAACAATAAGGTCGAACTTTGCCTTCATTACGTTTTTCAGCATGAGCTTGCGGCTCCCCTTTTTCAGCTGAACTTTCGGATCGTTCGGTAGGTTTATGGCAATGGTTTTGCCCCCTGCATTACAGTCGCCGGCATAGTAAACGGCGCTGTAAACCCCAATATCAGAACCTTTACCAGGAACCTCTTTTTTGTACCTCTTCGAAACTGGAAGCGATTTTTGAAGCTTTGGCAGATACTTGATAAACTGGTTGTAGTACTTGGTCTCTACCTGGTTTTTAAGTAGGATGTAGGCCTCGAAGGAGGTTTTGTAGTTGTACAGCTCGTCTTCGTAATTTTCTATTGGGCCGGCAACAAAATCAATATTGCTGGTTTTCATGTCCATCCAAACCATGTCGCTGGGGTAGTAGTTGTCGGTTCTAAACGACTTAGCCCTTGCGGTAAGGTATTTGCGGAGCTGCTTGTTTTCGGCAAGCTTAGCCGACTGATCGAGCAGCTTTGCCGCTTTTTCGAGATGCTCGCCATAGGCAACCGAGTAGGGCACAGCGGCAAGCTGTCCTGCTTCATCGCGCCTAACCAGGGTGTACTGGCTTGTCTTTTCGTCCGATTTCCATTCGTCGAATTCAGTCTTCGACATGTTAGTTGGATAGAAGTTTGCCCCAAGAGGCTTTTCTTCAAAATCGGCAATAAATGGCTTGTTGCCATCAAGGCGATCCCAAGGACCATAGTTGATGTTGAAAAATTTCTTTGTCGCTTGTCCTTTTATGGTGTCAAGAATGGGGGTCTTTTCTCCAAATGCTTGTAGCCAGTATATGTCGTCCATAATACGGCTAACTTCGAAAAGTTTGACGAGTATCTTTTCTTCTTTACTTGATAGTTGGTCGGTATTTGCGGTGAGCTTAAAATCGGCGTATTCACTAACTTTTGCTTGGAGTATGCTGTCCTCCTGTGCTTTTAAATCAACCTTTGCTGCTTTCTTACTGTCGTTTTTGCCTCCGCATGCCGTAAAAAGGAGCGTGGCAATAGCTAGTCCAAAAAGGAAATTATGTTTCATTTTAATTTTTTGTAGACATCTTTTATCCGTTAACATCGTCGGAGTTAAACTTGTAGCCAAGGCGTTTCCCCGTTTGGATCTTCGAGTTCTCGATCTTGGTATTCATTTGGGAAACTGTGGCAATCTTAACGGTGTCGTAGGGAGGAACGAGCAAGTCGAACTCTAACGAGTAGATGATTGCCGTTTTAATTATTTTGGTAAGCGCTTCGGGCGTAATTGGCATACTACCAAAGATGCTGTAAAGAAAAGCCATCTGGCGTTTTCCTTCGACAAAATAGTTCAGATCCTTATTGATGAATATTCGTCCAATCAGGTAGCCTAAGTCGTCGAGGCGGGTATACTTAAACGAGTCGGTTAAAAAGTTATATATGTTGATAACTCCACAAAGAGCATTGTTCTTATCCTTTTCGACGTAGGAGGTTTTCCATACTTGGTGATCCCTGTCGAATTGGAAAACGTTGGTATGCATGCTGAAGATAAGGATATCTTCAGAAATGCGAATTTCAGCCTCAAACTTACCTCTGTCGCGATATTCAAGCTTAACCCGGCGATCTACGCCAGTTATCTCTTCGTTGATATCGTTCGTTAGCTCGTGAAGCATCTCCTTAAGCTGGTTGAATACTTCAAAAGTGTTATCGTAAACCTTCTGCTTAACATTTGTTTTTACTTGAAGGATGTCGATAATGTCGTTTAAGTCTTGCCTGTTTTCCTGCGGGTCCGAATCCATGTCTGTTTGTTTATTGTTTTCGAGCTATAAATATATAAAAATGGCAAAAGGGGAACGCGTGTTTCCCCCTTTTTTTGCGTTAAATGCTGTTCGACTAGTAAGACCTAGCGATTATAACTCGTTGCTTTGACGGTTTTCCCGAAACCATACACTTGCCATCTTCCATTTCGCCATCTAAAGGTATGCAACGAATGGTTGCTTTAGTCTCCTCCTTGATTAGCTCTTCGGTTTCGGCCGTGCCATCCCAGTGGCAAAGGAAGAATCCCCCCTTTTCGTCTAGCAGACGTTTAAACTCTTCGTAGGTATCAACCTTAGTTGTTTTTTCCTCGCGAAGCTTAAGCGCTTTGTTATAGATGTTTTGTTGAATGTCAACCAGTAGCTGCTCGATGTATTCGGCAATTCCTTCTTGCGAAATCGACTGCTTTTCGAGCGTATCGCGACGGGCGATTTCAATTGTTCCATTTTGCAGGTCGCGTGGGCCCATGGCTAAGCGAACGGGAACACCCTTAAGCTCGTATTCGGCAAATTTGAAGCCTGGTTTGTAGGTGTCTCTGTCGTCTAGCTTAACAGAAATGCCCTTTGCTTCGATCTGCTTCTTAAATTCTTTCAGCTTGCTGCTGATCTTTTCAAGCTCTTCGGCACCTTTATATATCGGAACCATTACCACCTGGATAGGTGCTAACTTTGGAGGAAGCACTAGCCCATTGTCGTCGGAGTGGCTCATGATGAGTGCTCCCATAAGACGGGTGGATACTCCCCAAGAGGTAGCCCATACGTAGTCGAGCTTGCCTTCTTTGCTGGTAAACTGTACGTCGAAAGCTTTTGCAAAGTTTTGTCCTAGGAAGTGCGATGTTCCCGATTGCAACGCTTTGCCATCCTGCATCATTGCCTCGATGGTGTAGGTTTCGATAGCCCCAGCAAACCGCTCGCTGGCCGATTTGCGACCAATGGTTACGGGTACTGCCATCCAGTTTTCGGCAAAATCGGCATACACGTTAATCATGCGCTCGGTTTCCTCCAATGCCTCTTGTGCTGTAGAGTGTGCCGTATGACCTTCTTGCCAAAGAAATTCTGCTGTGCGAAGGAATAGGCGGGTTCTCATCTCCCAACGAACCACGTTGGCCCATTGGTTTATGAGTAGTGGAAGGTCGCGGTACGACTGAATCCAGTTTTTATAGGTACTCCAAATGATAGTTTCCGATGTAGGGCGAACAATTAGCTCTTCTTCAAGCTTGGCATCTGGGTCTACAATAACGCCTTTGCCATTTGGATCGTTCATTAGGCGGTAGTGGGTTACTACTGCACACTCTTTGGCAAAGCCTTCGACATGTGCTGCCTCCTTGCTAAGGAACGATTTTGGAATAAATAGAGGGAAATATGCATTTTCGTGGCCTGTGTCCTTAAACATTTGGTCAAGCGTGCGTTGCATTCTTTCCCAAATGGCGTAACCGTAGGGCTTAATAACCATACAGCCTCTAACAGCCGAATTTTCAGCTAAGTTGGCTTTTAGTACAATATCATTGTACCAAAGCGAATAATTCTCCGAACGAGGAGTTACTTCCTTTGCCATGCGACTTTGGTATGAATTTTGCTTTGTTTTTATAAGATTTGCGAAGACAAATTAAGTAAATAAAATCGGTTTCTCATAAAACGCTGGAGGTTCATTATGAAAGCTTTAAAATTATTCACATTGCTAGTCCTAGTTGCATTATTGGGTGTGTCGTGTGGTTCAAGTTCGAAACTTGGCGGTAGTTCGTCGGGTGACGATATCTACTACAATCCATCGCAAGATGCTAAAGGGCAGGTGGCTAGTGCTTCCAATGGAAAGCATGTGACACTGGATAAGTCCTACATAGATTTGATTAATGAGACCAATAATGCCTTGGTCGACACCCTTTATATGGCTCCCGAATCTGACTCAACGGGTAACCCTTATCAGGACGTTTTGGCTGATTCGTACGAAAAGGCAAGGCGTAATCGTGATATTGGAAGGAACGATCCTTGGAATGGTGTGTCTTCAAACGCCGCTTATTCGCAGAATATGTGGTATGCCACTGCCTACGATCCTGCATTCTACAACGTCATTGTAATGGGTAATACCATATGGGCAGAACCAAAGTATGTGTCGTCGATGTTTGGCTATCCTTACAATAGCCCTTACGTAAATTTTGGATCGTACTATAGCCCATATAGAAATTCGTGGAATGTTAGCTTTGGCATTGGCATGAGCTGGGGATTTGGAAATAACTGGGGTTGGGGATACGATCCTTACTGGGGTTATCCATACAACAGCTACTACGGTGGCGGATGGGGTGGTTACTCGCATGGCGGATACTACCAAGATATGCATCCATCGTATACAGGTAGAGGTTACCGCGATGTAGTTTACGGCCCACGAGATGGTGGTATGCGTAGTGGAACATCGAGCATTCGTAACAATTCTTCGAGAGGCTATAGCTACTCCAATAGTCCTTCGGTTTCTCGCACTAGAGAAGATGGTTCTGGTGTTGTAAACAGTAGCAGGGGCACTACAGCGGTACGTCGCGATGCGGTTGGCTCGTCTCAAACCTCGCGCGATTACCAGTCAACTCCTGCACGTCGCTCCCCCGCTTCGTCCTATAGCCCAGTTCACCAGTACAGCAGAGATGCCTACACGCCAACGTATAGCCGTCCTGCACGTTCGGGTCAGCCGGTGTTTAACGAAGGCAGCAGCTCTGGAACATCTCGAACTTACGAGCGACGCACATCAACCGTTGTGGCACCTCGTGTTGAAAGCAGCAGCTACGATAATAGCCGTAGCTACCCATCGCGTGGTACCAATAGTAGCTACACACCTTCGCGTAGCAACAACAGTTATAATTCGGGTAGTAGCAGTACGTATACGCCTACTCAAAGTTCTGGGTCTACCTATACTCCAGTAAGAAGAGAATCTTCTTCGGGTAGTACTACTTCAGGTGGAACCACCGAACGTAGAGGGCGTAGATAGTTGCATAGAACCAAACCGTTAACAACATAGTATCATGAAATATTTTATTTTCTTATTTACAGGATTAATCTTCTGTGGTAATTTTGCCTTTGCACAAGATGAAACCGATGTTTTGAAATACTCTCAGACCTTTATGAAGGGGTCGGCTCGGTTTACCGCCATGGGTGGCGCTTTCGGTGCTTTAGGTGGCGACATGTCGTCGTTTATGATTAACCCGGCAGGGGTGGGGGTTTACCGCTCTTCGGAGTTTACCTTCTCTACAGGCATCTTTAATAGTAATCAAAAGATAGACTTTAATGGCTATCGTTCTTTCGATGGACATACCTCGGCAAATGTTGGCAATGCAGGTATTGTCTTGAATTTATTTAACAATGGTACTGGGGAACTCCGGAATTTCAATATTGGGGTTTCGTATAATAGGGTGAATGATTTTAATCAGAACGCCTCTATTTATGGTGTGACTGATCGTAATGGTTCTATAATGAACTCTTATGCAGTTCTAGCAAAGAATGCAGATCCCAACGAGTTGCTTAAGGGTTATGGACCTTGGAAGGCGGTTCTTGCTATGCAAACGGGAGTTATTATTCCAAAAACGAATGCACAGGGGTATACGTCTACGTTGGGTGAAGGAGAATTAGTTTTACAGGATCAGTATGACTCGGTAAGAGGTTTTAACGATGTGGTAAATGTTGCATTTGGCGGCAATGTGCTAGATGTAGCCTACTTTGGTGGTTCTGTTAATATTGCCAATATAAACTACCATTCGATAAAAACATATGAAGAAGGAGCGCATAAGGAGAATAAGACAAATTTTGATGAGCTTTATGTAGAGGATATATATAACGCATACGGAGCTGGAGCGTCGTTGAGTTTAGGTGTTATTTTGAAGCCAATTCATGAAATTCGTATTGGGGTATCATACACTTCTCCAACTTGGATGACTATAGACGAGGATTATTCTGCCTATATGAGTTCCACTTTTTTAAATTCTACTCCTGCTTTTATTGACGCTGAAACGTCTATTAATACAACTTCTTACCGCATCTCTTCGCCTCAAAAAATTACCGGTAGTCTTGTATTTATACTTGGTAACAATGGTATAGTTTGTGCTGATGTTGATTAGGAGAATTATGCAAGT
>CAXYUU010000157.1:0-7693 GCA_964292015.1 uncultured Acetobacteroides sp. | reverse complement strand
TTTTACTATGGCAGAATGGCAAGACCCGCAAATGTTCGCGATAGGACTTTCGGTTACGCTACTTTTTGTGCTGATCCTTATCTCCAGCATGATTTTGCTGACACGGATATACATCAAAAGGATTGTTCACGAACAGGAAAAATTTACGAAAGCCAAGCTCGAACATCAGCAGTCGCTGTTGTGGAATAGCGTTTTGGTGCAGGAGAAGGAGCGCGGTCGCATTGCCTCGGATCTGCACGATGAGCTGATTTCTAAGCTGACCGTACTTACCTATGCGCTCCAAACCAGCAATGAAAAGGTCAAGCCGGTGGAGCTGCTAGGCGATTCCATTGCCATTGCCCGTCGAATTACGCACGACCTTCGTCCTCCGCTGCTCGATCAAACTTCGTTGGAGGAGCTGGTCGACGACTTTGTTCTACCGCTAACCAATGCCTATGCCATCGGCTGCTTTTTCAGCCCTCACCATCAGCACCTGGAGATGAAATCCGAAATTAAGCTACAGCTGTTTCGTATTGTGCAGGAGGTGGTGAACAACGTGCTTAAGCACGCAAAGGCTACCCAAATAAGCATTCGCCTACGCGTATCCGAGTCTTTGGTTGCTCTTGTTATCCGCGATGACGGAGTGGGGTTCAATGTCGATAAAAATGCGAAGGGGCTAGGGTTGAAAAATATCGAGCTCCGTTCGCAGCTGTTAAATGCAAAATGGCGGTTTAAGTCGAAGCCTGGCATCGGTACTGCATTTCAATTTTTGCTGATGAATGATACCATTAACGCTTCTCTGAATGAATGAAAATAGGCCGGTTATTAACCTCGCAATTGTTGACGACGAAGCGTTGATCGTAATGCTTCTGTCTGATTTTTTTTCGAAACAAGAGCGAATTAACGTGCAGCTAACCGCTACAGGTGGGCAGCAAATCATCGACTTGTTAAAGCAGGCTGTTGATGTTCCCGATATCCTGCTGCTTGATCTCCAAATGGGCGCAATGAGCGGAATCGAAACGGCGACTATTCTGAAGCAGAGCTATCCCGATTTAAAAATCATTGTTGTCTCCTCGCACTACAAGAAGTCGTTTATGGGTTACATGCTCAAGCTGGGGGTCAATGCGTTTCTTCCCAAAGGCATCGCGCCGCAGCTACTGGTCGAAGCCGTAGAGGAGGTGTACGCTAAGGGCTACTATTTCATGCCCGAACAGATAGAGGTGATGAGAAACCAAATTTCATCGAATGTACCTGCGCCATCATTTAACACCGAGGAGACTCTCTCGGAACGGGAAGTTGACGTGTTGCGGCTCATCTGCCAGCAGCTTACCGCCCAGCAAATCGCCGAAAAACTTTTTATCAACAAACGAACCGTAGAGGGGCACAAGAGTAACCTGTTGCTAAAAACCTCGGCCAAGAATACAGCAGGGCTGGTTATCTATGCTGTTCAAAAGCAAATAATCGATATCGACGACTGCTTCTTCTCGCTCGTAGAATAGCGGAGTTTTCCTTACAAATAATTACCTGCTAGCAGCCTTCTTCCTTTAAAACCGTTGGGATAAGAGGAGGGGGCTTTTTATTTTAGCACCCACCTCTGTCGTTTTGGTATAAGTTCGATCAATAATTCACGTACAAGGGAGTCCTGCTCGCTATTTATGCAACTCTATTTTTGTGGGTAATCATTTGTAGTAGTCTTTCGAAGGTTACCTCCCGTCGTAGGTATAAATACCCCATTTACTAGAACAGGTATTTACTACCTATAACCTCGTGCTGTTTTGCATCATCTTTGTCAGGCACTCAAGAGAGACGCTGCTGCTCACATTCAGCATAAACTTGGGGCGATTACGGATTTCAGTATAATTTCTATAGAATATATATATAGTTTTAAATTAGGGCAGAGTTATCAAAGCGGAGATATCCATAATACGGATTATCTCCGTTTTACTTTTTGTTTGATATGGTCTCTTTGTGCGATATCGGGCAATTTCATTCGTATTCCTTTTTTCAGCTACATTTGGGGTACACTAATGTGATAATGAAAAGAGTTCTACTTCCCATACTTCTTTTGCTGCCGATGCTACTGGTGGCTAAGTCCGATTCCACCATCTTTCGTAAAACCGAGCTCGTTAAAAAGGGATGGAATATTGGGCCTATTCCCATTATAGCCTTCGACTCCGACTTGGGGTTGGAGTATGGTGCGCTTTTTAACTTCTACAACTACGGCGATGGTTTGATGTATCCGCGGTATAAGCATTCGGTGTATCTCGAGGTTGCACGTTATACCAAAGGGTCGGGTAAGTACGAGATTAACTACGATTCTCGGTTCGTCATACCCGGCATTCGGCTTACAGCCGATTTAACCTACCAGC
This sequence comes from uncultured Acetobacteroides sp., assembly GCA_964292015.1. Taxonomy (GTDB): domain Bacteria; phylum Bacteroidota; class Bacteroidia; order Bacteroidales; family ZOR0009; genus Acetobacteroides. The sequence goes on along the minus strand of CAXYUU010000157.1, from coordinate 5,345 downwards.
CTAACTTGGCGGCTGAGTTCTTTGGTTTTAATGGTGCCGAGAGCATTTATACCAAAGGATGGACTAAACCGAGTAATGCCGACTACCATTCGGAGGTCTTCTACAAAATGAATAAGGATATGCTACGCGCATCGCTCGATTTTCAGGGGAAGATATTCCCAGGGTCGAAGTTTGGCTGGTTGCTAGGTGCTGCCTTTGTGCAGTACAATGTTGGCTCGGTAGATGTTGGTAAGCTCGATGTGGCGGCAAGTGCAAAGTACGATGCCTCGACGGTACTTTACAACAAGTACGTGGAGTGGGGTATTATTAAGGATTGGGAGGCACATGGAGGAAATCATGTAGCCTTGAAGGGTGGGGTAGTTTTCGACACTCGCGACAACGAGCCCAATCCCATGTCGGGTGTATGGGCCGATGCGCTTGTACAGTATGTTACACCCAATCTTGCAGAAAAGGGTAGGGGGCATGCCAAGATTACTGCCACTTTTCGACAGTACTTTACCATTATTCCTAACGACCTGTCGTTTGCCTACCGTATTATTGCACAAAATGTGGTGGCGGGCGAATGCCCTTTCTACATGATTCCAACTATTGGAACCTCGATGGTAAACCGCTCCTCGTTCGAGGGGATGGGGGGAGCTTACTCGCTTCGCGGGATTATGCGAAACCGGGTGGTGGGTAACGGTATTGCTCTGGCCAATGCGGAGTTTCGTTACAAGTTCTGGAGGTTGCATCTGCTTCGCCAGAATTTCTACTGCGCCATTAACCTTTTTGGTGATGCGGGTATGATCACCCAAAAGGTGGCATACGACAGGCCAAGTCTGCCACTGACGGAGCTTAGTACCTACTTTTCCGACGAGTCGCAGCGGCCCCATTTCAGCTACGGCGTGGGCGGTAAGCTTGCCATGAATCAGAATTTTGTCATTTCGGGTGATATCGGTAAGGCTGTAAGCAGTAAGGATGGCACTATGGGGATGTACATTGGCGTGAATTTTCTCTTTTAGCGACGTGATGGTTTAAGGTTGCCTGCTGGTCGCATTGCCGTAGTTTCATTGTAAGAATTCTACATGTTTTAAACAAAGTGATCTTAATTGGGGTTTCCGTTGTACTTAATGAAAATCATGAAAGAGCTATTCGAAGGTGTTGTCCATTTTAATGAGAAGGATTTTGAGGAGCATGAAGCGCTGTTTAGGCAGCTGGGTAAGGAGCAAAATCCGCATACGCTTTTTATTGGCTGCTCCGATTCGAGGGTTGTTCCCAACCTAATTACGCGTACACTTCCGGGTGAGCTGTTTGTTGTTCGAAATATTGCCAATATCGTTCCAGCCTATCGTGAGAGTGGTGAGTATCTGGCAACCACATCGGCTATAGAGTACGCCCTGTTGATGCTCAAGGTGTGCAATGTGGTTATTTGTGGTCATTCCAATTGTGGAGGTTGTAATGCGCTATTTATGGATCCGCACGAGCTGGCAACCGTTCCTCATGTTGCTAAGTGGCTTAAGCTCGCAGCCTGCGTTAAATCGCAGGTGTTACGAATTATGGGTAATGAGGAGAATTTGGCCAAACGAGAGTGGCTGACCGAGCAGATAAACATCGTACACCAGATAAGCCACCTGATGACTTTTCCCGGCGTACGCGAGAGGGTTAAAAGCGGGGATCTGAATGTTCTTGGTTGGCACTACATCATCGAAACCGGAGAGGTGTTCAACTATAATTTCGAGACTAAGGAGTTTGAGCTAATTCAGTAAAGGGTATCTCGGTAGTACAAGGAAGAATATCTACAGTACAGCCTTAAATACGGTACAGTCCTTAAACTCCATTACTACATCTTCTTTGAAAATTCCAAATATGGTAGATCCACTACCCGACATGGCCGCATAAGTAGCGCCATTATGGTACAGCTGCTGCTTGATGCTTGCCAGCTGCGGGTGCTTTTCGAACAGGTTTGGTTCAAAGTCGTTGAGCAGCGTATTCTTCCACTGTTCGATGGGCTGTTTGATGGCCTCGGTAAGCTGTATCGTGGGTTGCTTAGGGGTGATGCCCGAAAATGCTTCGGGTGTGCTGATGCCAAATGGCGGTTTTACCAGCACAATGGTATAGCCATCGAGGGTAACGTCAATTGGCGTTAGCACCTCGCCGCGGCCGCTGGCTAGCATGGGGCGATTGTATACAAAAAAGGGGCAGTCGCTACCAAGTATTGCCGCGTATTCTGCCAACTTTTCAATGGAGATGTTCATCTCGAAATGGTTGTTGAGCATTACCAGCATTGCGGCAGCATCTGCGGATCCACCTCCTAAACCCGCACCAAATGGGATAACCTTATGCAGGTAGATGTCGATGTGGGGCAGGTGGTATTCGTTTTCTAGCAGCTTGTAGGCACGCATCACCAGGTTTTTTTCGGGAGCGGCATCAACGGCTAACCCCGAGGAGGTAAGCGTGGTTTGGCTGCCTGTTGCAGGGACAATCTCCAGCACATCGTTCCAAGGTACCGGATAGAACACCGTTTCGAGGTTGTGGAAGCCGTCGGCACGCTTATCGACTACGTATAGTCCTAGGTTTATCTTAGCATTTGGAAATACGACCATTCTTTCAGATTTGCTAGATGGAGCAACGGTAAATTGCTATTGGCAAAGATAGCAATGTTTGATAGGCTATCCGGTTAGTGGTTAAAAAAATGCTGATGAAGAAAGGTGTTTAGTCTCTACTTGCCGTGCATATGGATAACTAACGTAAGTACCCGAGAAAATAAAATCGCTATTCTGTTAAAAATACTATTGTAGGATTGGAAAATGTGGTTGGAATGATTACCAATATTTTTCATTGAGAAGGTTTATTAGGTTTACACAAGATCATGGTTACTTAATGGATAATGAGTATATGTGTATTTTGAATGCTGCGATTTTTGGAGGTGACGAGGTGGTTTCTTTGCTGAATGAATTCGCTCGGAGGGGTTTAACTTGACCTTGTTTCAAGAGAAATCTCAATATATTGTTTGTAAACTATTTTGAAGAGTGTATTGTTAACTCTAGCATACAGTAAAGAGCGTGGTTTGCTGCTGTCAAAACTAAGAATATTTTTATATATAGTTAAAAATCAATAAAAAAACATATATTTGTTAATTATTGGTGACTGCGGGCGTATTGTGTTATTTAACGTTACGGTTTTGTACTTACAATAATCGCCTATAAAAAATATAAATTAAATTATGTTATGAACATTCTAAGTTTAGCAACTATCCTTGTAATGCTATCATCTTTTCAGAATAGTGAGGCTCACAGGGTGTCTTCTCAATATTTAGTAGTAAAAGAGAATGAATCTATTAAAATTGAGATGATCGCAAATCCATCTACTGGTTATGCTTGGTTTATAGCCAAACGAGATGGCTGTGCTTGTATTGATTCTATAGGGCATGGCTATCAAAAAAGTGTGGTTGTTATGCCATCTGTTGGAGGAAAGGAAATATGGGAGTTTAAGGGGATTTCGAAGGGTAAAACTACCCTTACCTTTTACTACAAACGACCTTGGGAAAAAGGTAAACCTGCATTAGTTAAGGAGATTGTCGTAGAGGTAAACTAACCGAATGGTTGTTTTGATTCATCTTGAAATGCAAAAATATAGAGTAACAGAGAGGCTACCTTTATTTAGACAGCCTCTCTGTTGTTACTATTCGCTAAGCCATTTCTCGAGCTTATCCATTACCTCTTTTTTCATCGGTTCGGGTAGCGTTGCAATTCTGGCTTTGTGGCTTCCTTTAGGTTGAATGTACTTTGCCATGTTTACCTTTTTGCCTTCGAAGCTGGCTGCAACCGAACTCCACGGATCCCACTCGCCATAAATAAATATCAGCTTTGGGTCGTTTTGGTTGAGGTATTGCTGGATCTTTAGGGCAAGGCTCTTGTCGAATGTTGGCGCGGCTCCGGCAGGAACCATTAGCCGGCGAAGGTATCCACTTGAGCCTTTTATGGTCAGGTACTTTTTAAAGGGCTTAATGTCGTATCCGTAGTAGCCTAGCTCCTTGGCTGCCTGAACAAAGAAAGAGGTTGTTGGGCAGGTGTTTTGGAAGTAGTCGGGATTTGATATCGCTATCAAGTGCTTGAAGATGGTGGAGTCGGGCGAGTTGAGTGCCGGAATCTTATCTAGCGGAGTTCCCCACTGCCAAAACGAGAACGAGTACTCCAAAACGCTGTAGTCGTATATCTCATCGAGCATTGCGTTAAACATCATCTTATCTTTAGCGCATAGCGAGTCGAACTTGGGTTGTAAGGTTTTCCTGCGCTTGAGAACCTCCAGCTGAAAATCAAGAACTTTCTGTCGGCCTTCGGGTGTGCCCGTGACATTCGCAATAAATGGTTCGTGGCGGCCATCCTCCTCGCCAAAGTTAAGCGGGGCAACGTAGGCAACCGATATGTCTACATCGTTCGGAAAGTAGGTGCGGTAAAGCATGGTGGTTTGGCCGCCCTTGCTAATGCCGGTGCTTATCCATTTGCCCTTGTAAATTGTTTTTAGCGCCTTGTCGATTCGGTGTAAATCGTTGGCTGACGCTTCGGCGGTAAGGTACTTCCAGTCGGCATTCTTAGGGGTCGATTTCGAGAAGTAGCGATGCTCCACAAATACCAGGTTGGCGTTAAAGAGTTTCGACAGCTCCTCGCGATACCTTGGGTTGGCGGCGTAATCGGCGCTGTATCCCTCGGTGACAATTACCGTTGGCCTATCGTATCCCACGTGCGATACGAAGAAGCGCTGGGCAAATTTCCCCTTGGTGGTATCGGCATAGTCGAGAGGCTGGTCGATGTAAACCTCGTACTTTTCGGCGAACTGCTCGCTTTTTACCGGTTCCACAGTGGTAATGCCGTACAGGTTTTTAAGCTGCGCGGGAAGGTTTGACGGCTGCTGTGCCAGACCCGTAAGGGCTTGCAGCAGCAGGATGGGCAGCAATAGCTGCGTGAAGATTTTTTTTTTCATTTAGGTGTAGGTTTTCTGAAGTCTCAAAGATAAAAAAGAAGAGGGATCATGGGCATATATTGGGGGAATACTACTTTCATTTCTGACGCTTATTCAGGACGTATTCTAAAATTTGAGGTGATTCTTTTATAAAATTTCTAACAACTGCATATGCTTTCCTCCTGGAAACAGCTCCCTCGCTGCACTCGTTTCGGGAGTATTCATGGAACTGTGTCCACTTCTATTATTTTTTCCTTCGCAGTGCCGATGCCGCCTAGAAGTACCAAAAGGTTTCGATACGAACGTTCCAGCTCGTCTCGACCCCTCGGACAGTTCCGATACGAACGTTCCGGCTCGTCCCGACCCCTCGGACGGTTCCGAAACGAACGTTCCGGCTCGTCCCGACC
>CAXYUU010000156.1:0-7709 GCA_964292015.1 uncultured Acetobacteroides sp. | reverse complement strand
GGTTTTCAAGACCGCCGCAATCGACCACTCTGCCACCTCTCCGAGGACAAATGTACGCCCATTTTTTTACTGTGCAAGGGCCAAGTACTATTGTTTGTTTATTTATATTTACTACATAAGGGTGGGATAAGTTAAAATCCCGTGTAGTGCATCGTATTTACCCCCTCACAATACGCTTTAACGCCTTTTCCCCTCGACGAAAACTGGTAGTAACATCGTATAGAGCCTTTCCTCTTTTAGGGTGCCATTTACACGTTCTACAATAGCCTACGTCCTGAGACCTAATCTCCACTCTCTTTTGGCCGCTTAACATATACCAGACACACTCCCCTTCTGAATTCAACTTAACTATCCTATACTAAACAGACCTTTGGACATATTGCACATTAAATGTTCCTAAATGAGCGATGTGCGCTTAAACCCTGACGAGTTTAAGCGCACATCACTCATTGGTGTCCTAGTATGCAGGTTGACGTGTTCTCGATATTTACATCAACCTATGCCAGAACAAAACATTAACTTTTCACGCTTACTAGAAGTTCCACTTTACAGCAGCAGTTGGATAAGCAGCAAAGTCTTTGGTCACGAAACCATGACTAATCTCTACTTCGCTACCTACTGAGAAGTGCGAATTGAAGTTATACCAAATTTGAGGTTCGGTTAGGAATACAAACTTGCGACCATGTTGAGATTGCTTCCAAAAATCGGCAAATCCACTAAAAGTAACCTTCTTATCCAGCAGGTGCATATACCAAACCCCTGTAAGCTGGTATGACGCTTGCCCAAATCCTTGAATATACTTATACATAGCCTGAAGGGTAAACCCTTTGGTAAAGTTGGCGTTATTCCACGAGTAGTCGGCACCTAGTAACCAGGCATCGTTTATGCGGTATGCACCAGTAGTATTATCGTTAATTTTAAAGATGCCCTCCCCTCCATTATACTCAACATGTAGGCCTATTGGCATTTTCCAAAATTTCAAGCTACGCGCAATCTCCATGTATGCAAGACTCACACCTTTGATTCCACTTTCACCATAGTTCATATCTACAAAGAAGAAGGTACTACCGTAGCTATCTGGCTTAAACATTTCGACCGTACTGGTAAAAACGCCTGCAGGAACGGCACCTTGCTCACCACCTCGTCTAAAGTCGTAGTGAAGCTGAACGTTTTGTGCAAGTGCACCTAAACCCACGATGGTTAGAGCGGCAGCAAATAAAAACTTTTTCATATTAAATGAGTGTTATAAATGTTGGTTAGTTCTCTAGTAGCATAGCTAAATCGTTGCTTAGAAATACAGCACTAAGCGAGCGCTGGTGGTAGTACGTGTATGTTGGGGATGCACCTAAAATACCTTTCGACGTAAGAAGCAGAGCATATGATAGCCACAAAATCATCCATCCCCTACGATATTTTTGTCTACACGCTGAAGTTCTGCATGTCCCATGCTTAATCCTATTCAGCGATAAAACAATGCGGAATCCACCTTGCTACTCTGGAGAGGAAATATACTTCTCTAGAATCTGGATGAAGTCGGGATTATGAACAGCTTCGATACAAAATTCAAAGAAATCCTCCACACTCTCGCTATCGAGTACGAGTCCTGCCTCAAATTCGACTAGGCTCTCCGAAATATTTCCAAGAATATAGTAGTAGGCCCCCAAGCGGAAGTGTAATGCGGCGATATCAGAATTTTCCTTAAGTCCTCGCTGTATAATTTCGATCCCCGTAGGAAGCGATTCGTCGGCAAAAATTTCGGAAAGTATAAGCCACGATTCGAAATCGAGAGGGTCGAGAGCCACCGCCGTTTCGAAGGCGGCCTTAGCCTCGTCGGGCTTATCAAGACGCATATTAAGCTTTCCAAGTCCAAACCAGTACTCGGGGATGTTGGCATCAAGCTCAATAGCCCTAGTTGCCAAGTCGTAGCTTACCTCCACGTTATCGTTTTCGAGTTCAACTACCGCTAGGCCGTAAAGGGCATCGGAGTTATCGGGATCTGACTCCAACGATTTTCGGTAGTAGATACCCGCATTATCAAAATCCTCCAACTTTTCGTAGCACTCTCCAATGCAGCACATCGCCATGCCGGTATCCTCCTCCATTTGGGCATACTCAAAGAATACCACAAGGGCTTCGGTAAACTGGGCACAGTTAGCCAGGGCGTTTGCCTTACTAAAGTAGGAAAATGGAGCATCCGGCTCCAAGGCGATGGCGTAGTCGAAAGCCTCAATGGCCTTATCGTTTTGCCCAAGCTTAGCGTAAAGCGTGCCTAGGTTCGACCAGCCAAATGGCAGGAACGGATCGGCATCGAGCATGTTAACGTAAGCGTCAATTGCCTCCTCGGTTTTGTTCAACTTTTCCTCAACAAAGCCCAGCTCGCCATATATCTGAATATTATCGGGGTCGATTTTTTGACCCTTCTTCAGGTACACACAGGCCAACTCAAATTCGTTGTGCTCCTCGAGAATGGCAACCACCTCGAAAAGCATGTCGAGCGGTTGATCGCCACATTTGGTCAGCACCAAATCGAACATTCGAAGCGCCTCCTTGATATTACCACAGGCTATTAAGGTTTTACCCTTTACTAAGTAAAAATCGGGATTGTTCTTTTCAACGGCCTCCACCGAGGTGAGATCATCTAGGGCATCGCTATACCGCCCGGAGAAGAGCTCTATTTCGGCCTTTTTAATGGTAAGTTCGGAGGAGTTGGGGTGCTGCTTTCGTGCAATGCGAAGCACGCTGATAGGGTCTTCCGATCGATCTTGAAGAATGTAGTGATCGACCATTTTTTCGTACTCGTGTACGTCGAAGTAGGCTACTCGATTAGTTTTAACCATGGCCTCGTAACGTTTCACTATTTCGTGAAAGTTATCATCTTCACTAAAGTACAATTCGCTATCCTCTTTCATGCATTGCCCTTTGTGCGTGTAAAAGTAAAAAAAAATGGCAGAAGAAAAAACAGGGGAGCGTCATCGCCCCCCTGTTTTACCTATCTTTAAAGTACTTCATAAACTGAACCCGCTCAAATGCAGCCGGGTTATACGTTCTATCTTTAGACATCTTGCCCCTAAACTCGTCGAGCGTGCTATAGGAATTTTCCTCCATCCACTTTTTGAGATCGCCAAGCATTTCCTGGGCATACGCGATACCGTTTAGGTAGAATACGGATGCAACCTCAACCACCTTGGCACCTGCCAGTATTTGCTTAACCATTGCTTGTCCGTCGTGAACACCTGTTGAAGCCGCCAAATCGCACTTTACCCGATTCGACATGATGGCAATCCAGCGTAGCGAAATGGACAAATCGGATGGGCTGCTCATCACGTTTGCTGAGGTAAACTCGAGGGTGTCGACATCAAAATCGGGGCTGTACGATCGGTTAAAAAGGGTGATCCCCTTTACGCCGGTTTCCGACAGCAGCTGAATAAGCATGCCTAACGCTGCGGAGTAGTACCCTATTTTGATGGATACTGGGATGGTTATCTTCTTAAGAACCTTTGCCACAACATCAAAGTACACGCCTTCGCTCTCCTCGCAGGTACGGGTAAAGTCGGATGGAAGTACAAAAATATTGAGCTCTATAGCATCAGCGCCGGCATGCTCGAGCTTTTGGGCAAAGTCGAGCCATCCTGTAGAGGTAACGCAGTTGATAGAGGCTATAACAGGTATCGAAAGCTCCTTTTTCGCCTCTCGCACTAGGGCTAAGTATTCGTTAAGCGGATCTTTTATCTGATCGTAGTCGAAGTCGAAGTAGTCCATCACCTCGGGATAGATGAATCCGGAGGCCGACATCCGGGTTATCGATTCTTGGGTATAGTGAATGATCTCCTCCTCAAAAATCGACTTCAGCACAACGGCTCCAACACCGTTTTGCTCAAACTTTTTCAAATCGCTAAGGGTAGCGGTTAATCCGCTGCTACTCGCTACCAATGGCGAGCGTAGCTTTAACCCCATGTATTCTGTCGAAACGTCTACCATAAATTTAGTTTTAAAAAAACAATGTTAATTTATAAAAATTCCGGTTACAGAACACAAAAAAATCAAAAAAGTTTACGCAAATCCTACAAACAGGTATTTCCTAGCGGCCAACAGAAGTAGGCTAACATTCCTAGCCAGCAAGCCACCGCTACTCGTTCGCTATTTTCCCTTTTGGGGGATCCAGCACGAGCGGCCTACCTTCAGCTTGAGTTACCTTTGCTACGTTCACCTGGTGCAGGAGGCAACTCTACCCTCGAACGTCTGGTACCTCGCAGCAGCAATAGCCGATTTACATTCGTGTTTCTGCTACATCGCTACAACAATAGCCAATTTACGTTCGTGTTTCTGCTACATCGCTACAACAATAGCCGATTTACATTCGTGTTTCTGCTACATCGCTACAACAATAGCCGATTTACGTTCGTATTTCTACTACATCGCTACAACAATAGCCGATTTACATTCGTATTTCTGCTACATCGCTACAACAATAGCGTTGCATTGCCTGAGGATAGAAAGACGTATCGTGCCATTTACGCCCATCTATTTTCCCTAATTCCGTAGTACCGCCGCGTTATGTCGGAGTGGACATGCAAATTTGCACCGTTAGAGACATCCAATAAATACATAGTAGGTATACGAATAACCTTTAGGCAGTATTGGGGGTGGCACCATAAATGCTAACTTAACCAGCCAAATGGGCTACCCCCTTCTTACTTCAAACGACCTTCATCTCAAGCCGTTAATATGACAACAAAAGAGATACTTCTTAAGTACACCTTCATAATCGAACGGGTAAAACGGGGCGATGCCCCCTCGCTTCAGCAAATTCGCGATTACGTTTTAGACCGGTTCAGCTCCATCGATATCGACACCGACTTTAGCGAGCGTACCTTTTTGCGCGACAAGAACGAAATTGTGGAGCTGTACGATATCGATATCAGCTACAACCGAAGCCGCAGGGGGTACGAGGTGATCTACCTAAACGATAAAGATCAAAATAGTAGAACCCTAGATGCCTTCAACTTATTTCTTACCCTGCGCGAGACCAGCCAGCAGGATACCCGCAGCATGGTTATCCCCGACTACAAGTGCCAGCTGGGTACCGAGTACATCTTTGGCCTGCTGCACGCCATCCGCCACTGCAACTACGTGATGTTTGCCTACAGCAAGTACGACGAGCAGGAGGATATCACCATTCGCCACCTGGCGCCCTACGCGCTTAAGGAGTCGCAGGGTAGATGGTACGTGGTGGGAAAGGATCAGGCCGATAGCACCATAAAGGTATTTGGGCTCGACCGCATTAGCGCGCTAACCATCGACCAGCAGACCTTTAAGGCCGACCAGCAGTTCGACCCCTCCTCCTACTTTGCGCATCGCTTTGGGGTAAACGCCTACTGCGACAACGGCAAGGTCGAAGAGGTTACCCTTTCGTTTAAAAGCCTTGAGGGGAAGTACCTCACCTCGAAACCGCTTCACCCCACCCAGTCTATAGTAAGGCAAACCGACGAGGAGCTGGTGGTGTCGGTTAAGGTTTACCCCTCGCACGATTTCGTTATGGCCATACTCTCGTACGGGTACAACGTAAAGGTTATTTCGCCCAGCTGGCTTGCCGGTGAGGTAAAGGAGCGGCTAGTGAAGGCGGCGCAGCAGTACTAGATATGAGATTTGAGATATAAGACATTAGCTGCTAGATTCTATCTAATATCTAAAAAAAGCCCAAGAGAAAATTTCCCTTGGGCTTTATTCGGAGGTAGATTCTATCTCAGATCTATTATCTTAAATCCAACGTCTGATTAGGCTACATGGTACCCTTAATAAACTTGACAATTTCGGTGCGAAGCTTTTCGGATGCAGGAACAAGCGGTAGGCGAAGCAGATTCTTGCAGATGCCCAGCTCGCTTAAGGCGGCTTTAACCCCGGCAGGATTACCTTCGGCAAATAGCTGGTCGATTGGATCGGCAAGCTTGTAAACCGTTGGAATTGCCTCATCGAACTTTCCACTTAAGGCGAGGTGAACCATGTTGCAGAAATCCTTTGGATACGAATTGGCAGCCACCGAGATTACGCCATCGGCACCCACGGCTATTTGAGGAACAACATGGGCATCATCAGCCGAAAGAACCAGGAATCCTTCGGGTCTTCCCTTTAGAACCTTAATGAGCTTATTCATATCGGTATCGGCCTCCTTAATGGCAATGATATTTTCAAAATCATTCGCCAGCTGGATAATGGTTTCAGCCGTTAAGTTCACCCCCGTACGTCCGGGTACATTATACAGCACGACAGGCATTTTCGATGCCAAGGCAACTGCCTTGAAGTGCTCGTACAAACCCGTCTGGTTAGGCTTATTGTAGTATGGAGTTACCGATAGTATGGCATCGGCATACTTGTACATCTCATCTGCTAAAAGAGCAACCACATCGGCAGTACAGTTACCGCCACAACCAATAACAATGGGCAGCTTGGCCTTATTGTTTTCGACAACATGCTTTACAATTGCCCGTTTCTCCTCCATCAACAAAGCGGGCGTTTCGCCGGTTGTACCATGTACTACCAAGTAGTCAACATCATTTGCCGAAACGTAGTCTACGAGTTGAGTTAACGACTCAAAATCTACGCTTCCATCCTCGTTAAACGGTGTAACAAGCGCTACACCAACTCCTCTTAAATTCATATGCTTTTGTCTTTAATATCAGCTTATCCTATTTTTTGCAGATAGGTAAACATCTGCTCCTCAAAAAAAATCAAGCTGGCATCGCTACCTACTTCTACCGTAAAATCGTAAGGCGAGTTCGGCTCGTTAACGCATCCAATCTTGAATTTTGCCAACGACGAAGTGGTTAGGTAGGTGCATAGCCCCGATTCTAATCTGGTCAAATCTATGAAATAATCGTGACTATTTTGTAGCAGCTTAATAACTGTTTCGTTTTGGGGTACCCCATCCCAACGCACATCCTGATATCCTATCGGGTAAAAGTTAGGCTTGCTGGGCAACGCGCCGGTTAGGTTTTTTTGCTTACCTACGATGATTGTTTCAACAGCAATGCCGCGCTTTCCCAGCTTAGAAATAAACTCGTCCAATTCCGAAAAAGTATCCTCACTCCCTACTTTATAAAGAATAAGCACATTTTTAACCTTATCAAGAGGTGTAAAATATCGTTCTCTAGTCAAGTTTACCTTCGTACGTAACGATTCAAGGGCTCGTTTTTGAAAACCTTTTTTTATTGCAGTAAGCATATATGTCTAACTATTAATCAATGAGTAAAGATCGCTTAAGTCGATCATCTTAATCCCCAGCTTATTTGCCTTTTCGAGCTTTGAAGGCCCCATATTCTCGCCAACCACCAGGTAGTTTAGGTTACCCGATATGCTGCTAACCATCTTCCCCCCGTTGTCCTCAATGGTTTTCTTAATGCTATCGCGAGAAATTTCGAAGGTTCCGCTGATGACAAAGGTAAGACCTTTGAGCTTATCGGATGCTCTTTCCTTCTCCTTTATCTCCATTTGCACGCCAAAATTCTTTAGGCGATTAATCTGCTCCATGTTTTTGGGTTCGCTAAAGTGGTGGATTATGCTCTCCGCTATTTTCGATCCAACCTCTTCGACCTGTACTAGCTCGTCGTACGAAGCAGCGATAATGGCGTCGATATTCTTTAGGTGGGCGGGCAACTTTTTTGCCGGAACCTCGCCAATGTACCGTAATCCGATGGCGTACAGCACCCGTTCGA
>CAXYUU010000155.1:0-7715 GCA_964292015.1 uncultured Acetobacteroides sp. | reverse complement strand
AATGGGGACCGATTATTCGTTTGCCCAGGGGCCTACGCTAGGATTTGAGTTGCAACCTTTTGCCTACACCTACAGTGCGGTATCCATCGAACCTACAGGCTTCGCTAAGTTTCTTGCCTCGAACCACGAGTTTAGGATTTTCCAGATGCCAATGCTTAAGCTCGGTGTTAGATTCTAAGTAAAAACTGCCTTATTAACCTTAAATACAGGTTTAAATGCAGTCCGTAGTATAAGAGGCTGTCTCCGGGTAGTGAGACAGCCTCTTTTTAGGTTCTATTTCGATATGTGTGGGTAACTTTCGTAGCACTATATTCAACCGCTCCGCGGTTGTTTATTTTTTGCGTATGGTTTTCCCCGCATTACATACGGGACTACTCAAATTTAATCCTTACAGGAAACCTATTTAGCAGCCATTTGTAGCAGATTTAAATAAGGATAAGCTTGAGGTTATTATGTTTAATTACAGTCAGAAGCCCATGAGGGCTTCATCGTGAATAGCCCCGAGTGAAACTCGGGAAAGTAGAACAGAGCTATAAACAACCATGGAGTGGTTGAATAATATCTACCGCAAAGCACAAACCCATAGTTGATTACCCACACCAAATAGAATAAAGACTCTTAATATTTGTACTCATGGTTGAGAAAGTTACAAATGCTCAATGCTCAAAGGCTCAAAAAACAGCTTAAGATAGCCTCTTCTTTTTTGATGTAATCTGTATAATAAAGTCCTTGATAGACAAAACTGCGAGAATAAAACGAAGAGAGTCAACGATAGGAGAAAAAGTTGCAGCATGGACAGTATTCACATCTCTGGCTTACTAGAAATCTGAGAATAATTAAGTCACCATAAAGTAGTTCGTGACGGCTATTTTTACCAGTAAAAAATACTACTGGTAAGCAGGCTTGCACAAAAATAGAAGTCTAAATAAGCTGAAACACCTCGTGGAGCATACCGCAATACTTACGTTTGATAGTAAGATCGCTAATATTATCGAATGGTGGCCGCATCAAGCAGTGCATATACTTGATTGACGCCAAATAATTCACGTTAATTATCTGCTGTTGGTTAATCTGCACAAAACAGGGCGAATAGCCTAGTATCTCAGCAGCTGTGGTATTACGCTTAAGAAACTGCTCGTTACTATCAACATGGACTACCAACCATTGCCTACGCTCGCGTTCATAACAAAACGCTCCTATTTGGCTTGCATGCATAACCTTAAAACCATAAAATGTGGAAACAAGAAATGAAGGATTTTTAATAAGCAAATCGGTTGTGAGAGGGTTTGAATTTATTGCATTCTCGTTAGTCTTCAGAAATCCATCTAGCACATCATCTAACTCTTCGAAAGAAAAAGGCTTTAGCAAAAAATCAAACACTGAAGTTCTTAGCGCATCCTTCACAAACTTACCATAGGTAGTATAAAATACAACCTTCATCGACCATGTAACGTTCGACCTGATTTCATCAAGTAGCTTAACTCCTGTATAACCAGAAAGTTCTATATCAAGAAAAAGCAAATCAGGCATCGTAGTCAATATCAAAAATTTAGCCTGCTCATATTGAGTAGCATGACCAACGACTGTTATATAACACTTTTTACAAAGGGCTTCCTGTAAAACATGAATAGCTGCAGGGCTATTGTCAACGATTGCTACTTTATAATTCTTCATGGTATATTAGCCACAATTAAAACCGAAGAGATAAATTAAAAAATTTCTAGCGATATGGAAAAGATTAATCTCTAAAAGACAATACAGCCAAACAGAGGCTGTACCAAGTACATTAACTTAAATAATCTGAGTAAAAATTCGACAGACTAAATTCCTAAAAAAACATAAACCTACTTCCATAGTGCTAATATACAAAATTATACAGACATAAATAAGATATTAAAATATTATAGCTATACTTCACTAGTACGAAAACCTATCCAAAATTGGAAAGACTAAAAAGTCATAACTACTCAGTACCGCTGTACTACATATCGCACTAACAGAAAATCAGCAGAGCCAAGAAAGTTAATTCTTATATAATTGCCGCATGCTTTGTGGTTTTGTGACTGCTTTGTGTCTTTTGTGGAATAGCTGTACATAAAAGACACAAAGAATCTCATAAAGAATCACAAAGTTTTACCAAGCCCCTCAAATAAAGTACAAAAACTAAGTAATGGTCGACGAAACTAATTAATGAATACCGAGACATGTAGTGAGAAGTGATTCCAATGATGCTGAGTAGTTACGAAAAGTCATATTGCTTACGCTATACCCAAAACTAAATGAGACATACCCAAGGGAGCTGTTTCTTAATGTACGGTTACAGATGCACAAGAGGCGGTATAAACTGGTTATCCCAAAACTTAAAAAAGGAATCCTATGGTAGGATAAACATCCATGTGAAGCTCTCCAGTGTTCTTTCAACCAGTCTCTAATTAGAGGCTAAAACTCAATAAATTTGATAATTTAAGTCAAGGGCAAATGGCAATTCATTGTTCACACTTCAAAAATCAGCAAATAAAGTACCCATCCCAAACCGTATAGGCCAAAGGTGTTACACCCCGAACATCATAATCTCCGAAAAATCCATTGTATACTACACTCCCAATTCGTTATAGAAACCACTGCCCTTTTTTCGTTACGGGATTGCACCATCGAATCGTAATAATTAACATTCCCAACTTCTCAATACTACTTCAAAACCCTAAATTTGAATACTTCGCGGTAAAAAGGGTTCGGGCAAGCGCCATACCCTACAGAGGACAACAGGTAGGTTCTCCTCCTTGGGTTAGCAGGATACTCCTACCCAAGCAGTAGGGCAAAGCAGCTACGCTGTACTAAACAGAAGCGCAGCTACGGCAAAAAGCAGAACGCCTACCCCGGGTTGGTGTAGGCATACCGCTAGGTAGCACCACAGGCCATCGGTCTCAATTCGGTAGCGTGCTGATGAACAAAATAACGGTATCGCTGTTCCCCTCTGATAAAAAAGGCAAGAATTTAGGGTAACCCTATCCGTTTTGTAGCAACACCCTAGCACGAACCTTCGAACAACCGTAGAGGCAAGCAGACAACCAAGGTTTTATCCTGATTTAATCACAATTAAATAGACTAAAGATGAAGAACTTCAATGTATTTGCCGCAATGTTTTTAAGCGGAGCAATTCTACTAAGCAGCTGTGCAGGTAGCAGCAGCACAACTAAAGGTGGTCTACTTGGTGGTGCAGGTGGTGCGCTTTTGGGCGCAGGTATTGGTGCTCTGGCAGGTAAAGGTAAAGGTGCCGCTATTGGTGCTGCCATAGGTGGCGCAGTGGGTGCTGGTGCTGGTGTTCTTATTGGACGTAAGATGGATAAGCAAAAAGCGGAGCTGGAAAAAATCCAAGGCGCTCAGGTTGAATCGGTAAAGGATGCCAACAACCTCGATGCCATTAAGGTTACCTTCGATAGCGGAATCCTATTCTCTACAGGTAAAAGTTCGTTGAACTCGACCTCAAAAACATCTCTCATCAACTTTGCTAACTCGCTTAAGGGCACTTCCGAAACCGACGTCACCATTTACGGGCATACCGACAATACCGGTTCTCGCGATATAAACGAGAGGCTTTCGATGGAGCGTGCCTCTGCAGTAGCAAACTTCCTAAATATACAAGGCGTATCCATGAACCGACTGACAACCATGGGCAAGGCTTGGGACGAACCAGTTGCCGATAATGCCACTGCCGACGGCCGTGCAAAGAATCGCCGTGTAGAAGTGTACATCACCGCAAACAAGAGCATGATTCAGCAAGCCGAACAGGGAAATTTGAAGTAGGATAAATTTACTGGAATATATCAGGGGTTGGGAGCTTGCTTTCAACCCTTTTTTTGTGCCAACCAACCATAGCAGATAATCAAAAAAGATAAACAAACTCCGAAGTATATATCGTTAAGATATCCC
This sequence comes from uncultured Acetobacteroides sp., assembly GCA_964292015.1. Classification (GTDB taxonomy): domain Bacteria; phylum Bacteroidota; class Bacteroidia; order Bacteroidales; family ZOR0009; genus Acetobacteroides. Next base: position 3,785 of record CAXYUU010000155.1, on the reverse strand, counting down.
TGCACCATACCACATCAACCGCAACCCGGTGGGAGTATATGAAACCAGACAGAAAATCCGGTGTATCGAGCATCGAAAATTTCGCAATCACCACAATCACGACAAATCAGCGAGGTATCACCCCTGCCCGAGCTAGTCAAGGCTTAATAGGACAAAAGAGGGCATATTCGGGAATGTTCTGCAAAGGTAGCGATCGCATATTCGGTGTAACTTCGCCCCTACTATTTACGCAGTAGCTCACCAAGATCGTAAGACCAGCGAGCCAATTATTTGGCGCGCACCGCTTAAACTGGTAGGGTTGGCAATATCACCCACTTATTCTCAATCATGAGTATTGGGAAAGGCGAAATCCCTGAACAAAAGAGCCCTAACTGTTAATAATTTTCACTTTATTTGTACCATACACATGCGCTAGAGCTCCCTGTCGGCGCGGTAAATCCAATGTTAGTAACTGGCAACTATCCTAAACCCAACCTATGAAGAGGTTAATCTGCATTATCTTCATCACTATTGGAATTTGGTCGGCCTCGCAGGCCGACAGTACAACAAATAATATCGACAAAAAGCTCAATACGGCGAGCCAAACGCTCTATAACAATCCCGAAAAGTCGATAAGCATCGTAAATGCAACCCTTCCCGAAATCTTACCCCTCAACAACATTGAATACCGGTTAAGAGCGGCACTCATTAAGGGACGAGCGTTTCTGAATATTGGCGAGTACGAATCGGCATTCGAAACACTCTATACAGCCTACGAAATTTGTCCGCCAGAAGAGTCGAAATACCAAATGCTGCTATCGATTTACCTTGGTGATGCCTACCGATCGCTAAGGATGGAAAAAAAAGCCACCGAATTTGTTCAAAAAGCGGTAACCATCGCTCAACGAGAAAAAGATTACGCCAACCTAGCGCTCTGCTACAACGTACTGGGCCTAATCAACATCAGCATCGACCAAAACGAAAAGGCCGAGCAGTACTTTTATAAGGCTTTAGAAATTAATAGGAAGCTCAACAAGCCCAAATCGATCGCCTCGAACCTCAACAACCTCTGCCTATACGAAAACAGCAAACCCCTAGAAAAGGTAAAGCTGCTACAGGAGGCCGTAAAAATAAACCAATCGCTTAATGCCCAATGGTCGATTGCCGAAAACTACAACAACATGGCGGTACAGTACTTCTACGCCAAGCAGTACCCCAAGGCGCTGGAGTGCCTACAGCTGTCGGAGAAGATTGCCGTACACCTTAAGGCCAAAGAGCTGATATCCGACAACAGCCGGTATCGATCTTGGATATACGAAAAAACAGGCGACTACCCAAAGGCCTACGCCTCCCTAAAAAAGCTCTACGAGTTGGAGTCCAAAATGCTTTCGGATAAGCGCGTAAGCAAAATAGAAAGCGACAAAAGTAACCGCCTGCTAGCCCAAAAAGAGGAGGAGATACTCGTTAAGGAAAAGGAGTACGAAATACAAACGCTAAAAAAGGGACGCATCATTCTCCTTCTTGGAGCGCTATCCATCCTTATTATTGTAGGATTTATAGTGATGAAATACCGGCAAACAAAAAGGATTGAGCTGCTCGGAACCCTCAAGCAGCTAGCAGAAAAAGAACGGGAGCTGGCCAAGCTCCGCTTAACGCAAACCGAAATCGAAAAGCAGGACGTAGAGGTCGAGCTCTCGCATAGCAAAAACGACCTAACCAACTTTGCCTGCTACATAAAGAGTAAAAATGACTTCCTCGAAAACCTGAAAGAGGCGATAAAAAGTTGCTATACCGTAAAGCCCGACGAGGTTAAGACTAACCTCAAGAAAATAACAACAACGATTAACCAGTATCAGGCCAACAGTAGCGAGCAAAACATGCTAATGAGTGAAATTGAACGGGTAAATACCGAATTCATTGCACACCTAGAGAAAAAGCATCCCGACTTAACCAAAAACGAGAAACACCTAGCCTCGCTTCTACGCATCGACCTCTCAACAAAAGATATCTCCATCATCAGCGGGTCGAGCCCTAAAACCATAAACATGGCCCGATACCGGCTCCGTAAAAAGTTCCAACTCGATGGTGACGAGGACCTAACGGAGTATATCAAAAATCTGTAACTCGGGTTCATCCGCGCGGTATCCCATCATCAAAATGGGATACCGACAACCAACAGCAACCACCACCACTACTCTACAGAAATGGTAACAGGCACACCGATCCGAAGAAATGGAAACTACATCCCAAAGGAGCAGGTTTAGCCGCTCAGAAAAACACCTGCACCCCAATCGCTCCAATGCAAGGGTAGAAATCCCATGCGCCGCTACATGTCAAGCACCATAAAAACCCACCAAAGCCCAAATCCTTCCTGCTCCTGCTTGCATTCGCATTAAGACTCCCGATGGAGAAATAGGTGGTAAGGTTAATCGTAAAACCTCCACACGCCCCGCCCTGCATCGAGTAGCAGCACGCCGCAACACGACACCTAGCTATCGGATACTATTAGAAAATGTTAACCTAAATAGTTGCAAACCCCAACACAATTACGCACCTGTTTTTCTGCTGCTAAAGTAGTGTTAAATGTATATTAACGCTCAACGCTATAATCCTGAATTCATGATAACTAGCAAAATAACTGTAGATACCTTTTTTACCAAATTTGAGTAATTGTAGATAGGATGTAGCTGCAAATTTTCAGCTAAATATTGTAAGACAACATACCTTGCCGACGATTCAGTTTTTAACAAAACTCACAAACGCAAGTTATGTACAAAGCTTTTAAACCTAACCTAGTATTAAAATCGCTGATGGTACTCGTAACCATCGCGATCTTTAATCTTTTTGCGACCCCATCACTGGCGCAAGACCTTAAAATCACCGGGAAAGTACTCGGTACTAACTCCTCAACCATCCCTGGCGCCACCATCAAGGTAAAGGGCAAGCCAGCAGTTACCGCAACCGACATTGACGGTAACTTTACCATTAAAGCCCTTAAGGGAGATGTGCTTACCGTTTCGTACGTGGGCTACAAATCGCAAGATGTAACCATTGCATCGAGCACATCCCTTACCGTAAATCTCGAAGAAGACTCTCAGAAAATTGACGAGGTGGTGGTAATTGGGTACGGTACCATGAAGAAGAGCGACCTTAGGGGATCTGTAGCATCTGTAAAGACTAAAGAACTTCTTAAAACAGCAACTACCAACCCTGCAGAAGCACTTCAAGGAAGAGTTTCTGGTGTAAGCATCCAGAAATTTGGTGGAAATGCAGGTGCAGGTGTCTCCATGAAAGTCCGAGGAATTACCTCCTTTGGAAACAGCGAGCCGCTAACCATTATTGATGGATTCCCAGGAAATATCAGCTCCGTAAACCCAGCCGACATCGAAAGCCTTGAAATCCTAAAGGATGGCGCAGCATCGGCAATCTACGGTTCTGTTGCCGCAAACGGGGTAGTAATTATTACTACAAAAAGTGGTAAAAAAGGGAAGATTAAGATTGATGTAAACTCATACATAAGCATCAATAAGATAGCGAACCAGCTCGAACTTCTCGATGCTGACGGCTATAGAAAAGTTCATAAAATGATGTACGATGAGTATAACAGGCAAAACCCAAGTACCCCGCTAACCTTACCCACCTACATCTCTGCAGCAAGTAGCATAAATACCGATTGGCAGGATGCCACATTTAAAGACGGATTCACCCAAAACCACAGCGTTAGCGTTGTAGGAGGACAGGATGAGTTGAAGTTTGCCCTAACCTCTAACTTTTCGGACGACAACGGGATTCTAATTGGTAACAGG
>CAXYUU010000154.1:0-7803 GCA_964292015.1 uncultured Acetobacteroides sp. | reverse complement strand
GATATAAGTAACGCCAAAGCACAGCTGTACCTAGCGGTCGTGCCCTACATCATGCTGGTACAGGGCAATTCGCTACTCGAGGGTGGCCCTACCAACTCGCTGGGGCAATCCCAAGCTAAGTACTACCACATAAACCGCGACCAGCTGCAACGGCTGGTTTACGGCTACAGCTGGGCGCTGCACTACGAGGGCCGAACCGTAGCTATCGCCTTTCAGGAGCATCTGCAATCGGCTGAAATAAAAGGGTTGCCGCCACACGAGTATGCCAGCGTGAAGTTTAGGGTAAAACTCGGATGGTGAGAGGTGAAATAAAAAGAGCGCTACCGATTATTCGGTAGCGCTCTTATATTTTTTACAGACGAACCTACAGATAAGGGCATCAGCCCAGCCGGTAGCTTACCTGCCTTGTAAGGCCTATGCCAACTCCGACAGCTCCAGCCAGCGCATCGACTTTTCGTCGATTAGGCTGATGACTTCGCCAATGCGGCTCGACTTTTCGACAAGGAGCTCGGCATCGAGCGATCCCGAGCTGAGCAGCACCTCGATCTGAGCCTTTTCGGCCTCGAGCGTGGCAATCTCCTTTTCGAGCTGCTCGTACTCGCGCTTCTCGTTAAAGGTCATCTTGCGGGGACGGTTCGACTCCTTTACAGCCGCTTTTGCCTTTGGCTTAGCGGCCTGCTGGGCGGCCTGCTGGGCGGCCTGCTGAGTTGCCTTTTGAGCATCCTTTAGCTCCTGCTTCTGCTCCTGCTCGCGCTGGAGGAACCAGTCGCGGTAGTCGCTGTAGTTGCCCGGGAAATCCTTAATAACCCCATCGCCATCGAACGAGAAGATGTGGTCGACCACCTTATCCATAAAGTAGCGGTCGTGCGAAACCACGATCACGCAGCCCGAGAAGGTTTGCAGGTAGTCCTCGAGCACCTGAAGCGTCATAATGTCGAGGTCGTTGGTCGGCTCATCAAGAATCAGGAAGTTGGGGTTCTGCATCAGGATGGTGCAGAGGTATAGGCGGCGCTTTTCGCCACCGCTGAGCTTGTATATGTAGCTGTACTGGGTTTCGGGGGGGAAGAGGAAGTGGTTCAAGAACTGCGATACCGGCAGCGACTGCCCATCGCCCATCTTTACCACCTCGGCTATCTGGCGGGCGGCATCAATCACCTTCATCTGCTCGTCGAACTGCATGCCCTCCTGGCGGTAGTAGCCAAACACCACGGTTTCGCCCAGCTCTATCTTACCCGAGTCGGGAGTAATGGAGCCAACCAGCGTGTTGAGGAACGTCGACTTGCCCGATCCGTTTTTGCCGATAACGCCAAGCTTCTCGTAGCGCGAGAAGGTGTAGGTAAGCTTGTCGAGGATAACCTTGTCGCCAAAGCTCTTCGAAACGTTTTCCATCTCAAAAATCTTGCTGCCCAGGCGTGAGGTTTCGACCCCTAGCGTCACCGCGCTGTCGTTACGCTTTTGGGCTGCCTTATCCTTAATATCGTAGAACGATTCGATACGCGCCTTTTGCTTGGTGCCACGAGCCGAAGGCTGACGGCGCATCCAGTCGAGCTCGCGCTTGAAGAGGTTCTGCGCCTTATCGACCTCGGCATTAAAGCTGGCGATGCGCTCCTCTCGCTTTTCGAGGTAGTAGCTGTAGTTGCCCTTGTAGGTGTACAGGTTTTTCTGGTCTATTTCGATGATGGTATTGCACACGCGATCTAAGAAGTAGCGGTCGTGGGTTACCATCAGCAGGGTGATGCGGGTTTTGGAGAGGTAGTCTTCGAGCCACTCCACCATTTCGAGGTCGAGGTGGTTGGTGGGCTCATCCAGAATAAGGAAGTCGGGATCGTTAAGCAGCACGTTGGCCAACGCCACGCGCTTTTGCTGCCCGCCCGAAAGGGTCTCGACCTTCTGCTCGAGGTCGGTTATGCGGAGCTGGCTGAGGATGGTCTTAGCCTTATTCTCCAAATCCCACGCCTTGAGGATGTCCATCTGGTGGAGCACCTCGTCGAGGCCGTCGGTTTGGTTGGTTTCGATCATATCCTCGTAGCGGGCAATCAGGTGCATGGCCTCGCTCGACGAGGTGAAGGCCGCATCGATTACCGACATGCCGGGCTTAAACTCGGGACTTTGCTCGAGGTAGCCCACCTTGATGTCGTTACGAAAAACTATGGAACCTTTATCGATGCCCTCCGTGCCGGCAATCATGCTCAGAAGGGTGGTTTTACCCGCACCATTCTTGGCGATTAGGGCTACGCGATCGCCTTCGTTGACCCCAAAGGAGAGGTTTTCGAACAGGGTAAGGTCGCCAAACGACTTGGACAGGTTATCGATTTGAAGAAATGCTGACATGGGTTTGCTGAAATTTTGCCCAAAGGTAACTAAATATGGAGATATGCGATGGGCGATTTGAGTTAGGCACAGGGATTTCGCCCTTAAAAAACACCCCTGCCCCATTTCGAAGATTATCCCCAGCTGGCGGGGGTAGAGGGTCGATTTTTGGTAGTGGACAGCAGCAGGAGCAGGCGTTTCGCTTAAAAATATTTTTGTAAGCACCGTACTTGTTCCATAAACGTGCGCTTCCCCCCTGCCCAATATCATTACGCTAAGCGCGATGCTTAATCAGCGCTGCCATTAACTTCGTCGAGCAGGCGTAGCTATTCTTAAGCGGAATCGTGAATTCTAAAAAAGGTTCTTCGGGCAATTCATTAGATTCCGTAACCAGCACGGAACCGAGCAAAGCGAGTTAGGCGTAGCCAATGACACTCCGATGAAAGCGTGTACCTGAACTTAGGAACATTGCCCTCCTGCCTTCCCCTGCGAGATACGCTTTGTGCTACAACGCGCCGATTACTTTACCCGTCGACCCCTTTTACCTGTAACGGCAAGATCCCACCACCAAAACCTAGGAGGCTAGAATGCCCTTCATCCTCCCCCAAAAAAAATGGGCGAAGGTATCACACCTTCGCCCACAGTACTGTTCATAATCCCATTTGGGTGATCTACAATTCAAAAAACGATTCAAATACAAGGCGTGTTACTCTTCAGCTGGCTGATCGGTCTGCTTAACCGTATCGCGCTTTACCGCTGCTCTATCTTTACTGCCCTTTCCCTTTCGGAGCTCCTGCTGAAGAAGCTGCTGGTACTGGGCAGGGGTTAATACCTTTTCCATTTCGGCGTTGCGCGCCTGCTTGTTCGCCTTCCGATTCTGGCGAGTTGCAGACTGCTGCAGCTCGGCATACTTCAGGTTGATGACCTTTACCTGCTCGGCCTGCTCGGGCGTTAGCTGCAGGTGCATGCTCATCGATACCGTTTGCCTTTCGGCACGTTGCGATGGCGTAAGCTTGGGTGCTTGTACGGTAGTGTCGGCTTGCGCTAGGGCACCTACCGAAAACATTACCGCTACAGCTAGCAGCATAAGGCTACGTAGTATTTTCATTCTATTTTGGTGTAAAAGGAACTTCAGCCTGACAGAGGTAGTACAACCTGCTAGGCCGATACCCTACCTGTTGGCAAAAATAAATAAAAAAAGCCCACCTCAACAGTGTAAGGCAGGCTTCTGAACCTTTTTCGGGCAGTGCGCGCGGCTACTTAAACAGCGTGGCGTAGAGCTGCGGACGATCTTCGAGGGCAATACGGGCAACGGCGTAAAAGTCGCGCATCCACTTTTCGGCCTCCGCAAAGGCGGCATCCTTAAGGGTGGTGGAATCTTTCGATTCGCCCAGCTCGCGAACATAGGCAGCGCGCGCCTTTTCTACCTTACCAATTTGCAGCTCGGCGGCAGCAATATCGCCCGAAGTAACCTTTAGCTTCGAAAGGCCGGTACGTAACTCCTGTTTGGCGCATAGGTTGAGGTAAAGCTTTTTCACCGACCCCATCCATGGAGTGTACGCTTCGGACAAAGCCACGTGAATGTCGAGCTCGCGAGCAGCACTGGCATCGTTTCGAAAAACCACCTTCGCCTTTTTACGGTGAATCGAGTAGATGCTATCGAGCACTTCGGCTTCCGTCTCAAAAACTTTGTGCGCAGCATTTGCCTCGTCGCTCTCCTGCCTATTCGAGTCGTACGTGCTACGAGCTCTGCCGTAAATAGCCTTTCCCCAAACAATTTGATCGGGTGTGTAGCCCAACTCGTCCATTGCAGCAGCAACGGTTGGTTGACTAGTAACATTCTCCAATGACGTACGCCATTTTTCGAGAATTTCGGTCTCTTTAGCATGAACTTTTGTTGCCATAAAAAAACATATTAAGTGATAAATATTACGGTTTATCCCAAGCGCAACCGCGCTTCAGACATTCTTTCCATCTAGCTTAAAATGTGATTTAAAAATTTACGGGTTCCGAACGAATCCCAAAACTTAAGATATGACCTGTCGAATAACCTGCACCGAACTACCTTCCTCAACAACCGTTGGCTATTCCTCAATGCCCGCAGGCTTCTCCTCAATGCCAGTTGGCAATCCCTCAACACCAGTTGTCCTCTCCTCAACCTCCGTTGGCGATCCCTCAATACCCGTTAGCGGTTCCTCAACACCCGTTGGCCTCTCCTCAACACCCGTTGGCCTCTCCTCACTCCCTGGCGGTAGATTGTGGTTACAACAACGCGTTGAAAATAAAAAATATTTTAATTGGTGATACCTGTCGCCTGAAAAAAACAGCAAAAATTGCTTAGAAGAGGCATAACATGGAAACCTCCTAGCTTCGAACTTTAAACATGCACCGCCAAACGGTGAAGCAGCCCCCAGTAACCCAAAACGCCTACCTCCCTTGCAGGATGGTAGGCGTTTTAGTATGCTGTGCTCGGGCTAATCATCCCCAAAAAGGGTAATGGTAGCGGAGCGGGGTGTCAAGCTTAGTACTTCACCGTAACCATTTTCCCGCTAAAGGCTACCTTAAGGGTTAGCGTACGGGTGGTGGCATCGTAGGTGGGCTGCGCCTTACGGCCGTTGATGGTAACGGCGGCAGGAGCCCTGTCGACATTTACCACCTTAAGGGTAAAGGTGCGGCTGGCGGGCTTACCGGGGTAGCGTCCGCCGTTACTGGCAATGGTGATGCTGCGCTTGCCATCGGCCTTAAAGGTGATGAGCTCGTACTGGTGGCGCTCCCAGCTGCGGTTGGTTTTACCATCATCGTCGAACAGGGTGTAGGACGATGGCTTGGCCGATGGGTAGTAGGTTACCACCAGCTGGGCGGGGTTGTACTCCTTGGTGTTCATCATCCCCGGTGCGGTTGGGATAAACGAGCCGCCCTTTGCGTAGATGGGCATGTCGGCAAGGGTAACCTGTGGGTTGATCCACTGACCACCGGCAAGCGGCTGTTGCGGATTCTGGTAAGCGTACCACTCGCTTCCGGCAGGCAGGTAGAGCTTGCGTGCGGTGGCGCCGCTATCGAGCACGGGGGCTACCAAAAGGGCATCGCCCCAGAAGTACTGATCCTCGGCCTTTAGGGCATCGTTATCGGTAAAGCTGCGGAAGAAGAGCGGCTTTACCAGCGGCTCGGCGTTGGCCATGTGCTCGTATCCAAGGGTGTAGTTGTAGGGTAGCAGGTCGTAGCGCATTTGGATGTAGCGGCGCGCGATGCTTCGGTACGGTTCGGCAAATAGCGCTGCCTCGCTGGGGTAGCTGTCGGCGTTGGGCAGGTACTCCTTAAGGGCGGTGCCGTGCGGGCGAAGTATGGGCGAGAACGACGACATCTGCATCCAGCGGATGTAAAGCTCGTTATCCTGCTTGGCAAAGGTAAACCCGCCCGCATCGCTATGGATGTAGGGGATGTTGCTCATGCTCATGGTAAGCATGATGGGCAGCTGGGCGCGGAAGCCGGGCCAGTGGCGACCCACATCGCCGCTCCAAGGGAAGATGATGTAGCGGGCGCTGTTGGCGTATCCGGCGCGGTTGAGGTTAAAGAGGCGCACGTTGGGGTACTCCTTTTCGAACTTGGTGAAGAGCATCTTATTCCAGAAGTGGCCGTAGATGTTGTGCACCTCGTTGGCGGCGTACAGTCGGCTGGAGTAGCCCAGATCCGTCAAGTTGTGGAAAACATCCTCGGGATGATTTTCGGGCTCGCCCAAATCGCCCCACCAGCCCGTAACGCCGATGTCCATCTGCTTTTTGTACATGCTCCAGAACCAATCCTTCGAGTCGTTGCGGAACATATCGATGATGCCCCCCTTGCCAAAGTAGAAGTGCTGCAGGGTGTAGGTTTTGCCCAGGCTATCGGTGGCCAGAAAGGGAACCGACTCGTTGTAGTACTTCGTATTCTTTACCATGTACGGCTCGGTGATGAGCACCGTGTTGATGCTGTCGGCGGTAAAGTCGGCCACCATCTTTTTCGGATCGGGCCACGCCGTACGGTTCACCCAGTCGAGGTTGCCCACGTGGTTTTGGATGCTATCGCCAAACCAGAAGAGGTCGATGATGATGGCATCCATTGGAATGCGCTCGGCTTTCATCTTAGCCTTGATGTCGCGTACCTGCAGCTCGCTGCGGTAGCCGAATCGGCTCATGAAGTTGCCAAATACCCAACGAGCAGGTATGGGTTGGGTGCCTATCATTGTAGTATAGCGCTTGAGTATCTCCTCGGGATTCTTCCCCTTAATAAGGTAGAAGGTTAGCTCGCCGCTCTCGAAACCCACGGTCATGCGGTTGGCATCGGTTTTGGCGATATCGGCATAACCCTTAGAGGGGTTGTCGAAGAAGATGCCGTAGCCGCGGCTCGACATAAAGAAGGGCAGGCTGTAGTTCAGGTTCTCCTCGCCCATGCCGTAGTTGTAGTTAGGCCGGTTGTACAGGTTAAAGCGATGGCCTCGACGGTTCATGGCAATGGCCCGCTCGCCACCACCAAAAATCTGCTCGCCGGGCATCAGGTCGAAGGTGAAACCGTTGTTAACCCCCTCCTTGCTTGCCGAAAGGTGGCTAAGCAGCTCGGTGCTCCCCTCCTTAATGGAAAACGACGTGCCGTTGTCGGCAACCATCATCCCATCAAAGCCCTTAAGCCTGACGCCCTTCGATACCACCGCCACCTTTACCGGCTTGGTGGTTACCGCATCGGATATTTGCTGGGTACGGGTGTACCCCTGTGGCAGGTAGGTAGCCTTTACAATTCCGTTTCCCATCGATTGGAAAACCCATCGCCCCTCCTGCTTTTGGCTGGTAAGGGATGTGGCGTTAGAAAGGGTGGCCTCAGTAAGCTGGGCCGTGGCAACCCCGCTAAGGGCAACAAACCCCATAATGCCAATCAGTCGTTTTAGCTGCATATGCGTGTGTTTATAGCTGATTATTTTCTGCTGACGATTCTTTTGCCTCGATACCAAAAAACCAGCAAACGTTTGCGGAAATTTGGGTATCAGCCGGTTGAAGTTATACTTTTATGGGCAAATGGCAAGTACCCTTTCATAAAATACGGACGAAGGAAAGGGTAGCTTATCCAGACGGATAGATAGGACACCGATTTGACTCGAACGCACGCTAAGCTCGAACACAGATTAGGATGATTACACCGATCGGCACAAATTACAAGAACAGGGATAGAACAAACAATCCACAACACCATGAAACATTTCCCTATAACCTACCTTCTAGCGTCACACATCAAGAAGCGTTGTCGATGCTACCTACCTTCGAAGTAAGCTCACCAAGATAAACCAACCTTATTAAGGGATACTGATGCAGGGATTTCGCGTTTATGAATATTGAATCAACGCTATTTTTTTGCATGGATGTAAATGGTTTTGTCAATAATCGACACTCACCAACCACCCCGCCCTACGGGCACCCCTCCTTCGTAAGGAGGGGGAGTGCCCTGAATTTGCATTTTGTTATACTCTCA